>DASSXK010000643.1:0-6835 GCA_035703945.1 Ktedonobacteraceae bacterium
ATCTACCCGTCCGACTGCTTTCACCTCTCTGGAATCATCGCCGCTTTGTCAAAACTCTAAATGAAACAAATAGAGGCTTTCAGGCTGATGATTATCCTTCAACAAAGCAAGTTTCAGCCGTTAGCAATAGCGCCACCCAGAACCCGCTTGTGGCGGATCATAATAGACAGATAAGTCAGGCCAACGAGCCCGATCAACAACCCGAGGGTTCATCTCGACGTTAGGAGCCAGTATGTTCGCGCTTTTTCAACATGATTTCATTCAAAATGCCTTCCTGGTTGGGACGATTGTGGCGATTGTGACCGCGATTATCGGCTACTTCGTGGTGATCCGCAACGAGGCTTTTGCCGGACACGCCCTTTCGCACGTCGGCTTCGCCGGTGCAACGGGTGCGGCGGTTATTGGCGCCAGTGCGCTGCTGGGAACCTTCGCCTTTACCCTGCTGGCCGCACTTGGCATCGGAGCATTGGGCCGACGTGCGCAGGGACGCGACGTCGAAATCGGGATGGTCCTGTCATTTGCGCTGGGCCTGGGCGTACTCTTCCTGAGTCTCTACACCAACTTCGCGACCGAAACGGTGGGGGTGCTCTTCGGCTCCATTTTCAGCGTCTCCCACAGCGACGTGATGATTATGCTCTACAGTAGCGTGGCTGTCCTGTTGCTGCTGGCGGTCATCTTCCGTCCCCTGCTCTTCCTCTCAATTGATCCGGAGGTCGCGCAGGCCCGGGGTCTGCCAATACGCCTTGTCTCTATGATCTTCCTGCTGCTGCTGGCCTTTACGATTGCCGAGGCAGTGCAGGTTGTCGGCGTGCTGCTGGTCTTTGCGCTGCTAATCGCACCGGCCGCCACGGCTGCCCGCATCACCTCACAACCACTGTTGACGATTGGGCTTTCAATCATCCTGGGTCTGATATTCACCTGGGCCGGTTTGTTCCTGGCTGTGATGGGAAACTGGCCCGTCAGCTTCTATATCGCCAGTTTCGCCGCCGTTGCCTACTTCCTCTCCCTGGCAATCAGTCGCAAGCGCGTCCAGAAACGGGCTCAAGTGCAGATTCGAGAAAGCAGTCGCCAATGCACACATGCCTTGACTGAGATTAAGTAAGCTTGCGGATTTTCTCCCGAGGTGCATACAATGAAAGGGAGAGCAGACTATATCCCTGCTCCACAGGAGAGATTGAAACGTGACACAATCAAATCAACAAAAAAAGATTCGTGTTGGAGTGCAACTTCACCCACAGCATACCTCCTATAGAGACTATGCCGATGCCGTTAAACGTGCGGACGAAATGGGCGTTGATACAATCTTCAACTGGGATCACTTCTTCCCACTCTATGGCGAACCCCAGGGCAATCATTTCGAAGGCTGGACCCTGCTTACGGCGATGGCAACACTGACGACACATGCCGAAGTCGGCTGCCTGGTAACCTGCAACAGCTATCGTAATGCCGCCCTGCTTTCCGATATGGCAAAAACGGTCGATCACATCAGCAACGGTCGCTTGATATTTGGTATCGGCGCGGGCTGGTTTGAGCGTGATTATAAAGAATATGGCTACGACTTTGGCACACCTGGCAGCCGCTTGAAAGCTCTCGAAACCACGTTGGAGACAGTCAAGCACCGCTGGGAAGTTGATGTTCCTCGCCCGTTACGCTCCATTCCAATTTTGATTGGTGGGGGTGGCGAGAAGGTTACGCTGCGCCTCACAGCCCAACATGCCAACATCTGGCACGGCTTCGGCGATCCCGAAACCTATCAGCACAAAACCGAAGTGCTGGACAACTGGTGCAAAGAGATTGGCCGCAACCAGGCTGAGATCGAGCGAGCAGTTGGACCATCGAACGTCGAGACTGCTACGTTGGATGAATATGTCGCCGCTGGCGCGTCCCACTTTGTGCTCGGCATGGGTGTGCCGTGGGACTTCGAGAAGGTTAAAAAATTGATCCAGTACCGCGATGAGCGCAACGGCTAGGTTTCAATCCACCTTCATCTACTTTATGGATAAAGGAACGAGGGATTGGGGATTATCTTCCCAATCCCTCGTTCCTCTTCTTTTTATGGGCTAGCTAATAACGATTTATCGGCAACGGCATATCGACGCATTTGCGCTTGTTAAAATCGCAAATTCGACCCTTCTCAAAAAAAGTCGCCATAGATAGCTGAGAATTTGTCTATTTTGCAATATAATAGAAAGACAGAAGGGTCCCTGAAAGATTCAGGATGCAGAAAGCAGGTCAAGGTGATGTCAAACGAACCAACTTCAGATAACTCATACACGACTCCATCGGATGAGCCGTCACAAGTTGTAGATACGCTTACGGAGCTGGAGCGGTTTCAAGAACTCGCGGAAGAGATTATTGCGATGAGCGACGCAGATCAGGCCATGCGCAAAAGTGGGGCCTGGAACCCCGACGTCGATACACAAAATACCAGCCGACTCAAGGAAATTATCGCGCAAAGTGGCTGGCCAACAAAATCGCAAATAGGGGCGCTGGCGGCTCATCGAGCCTGGTTACTGGCCCAGCATGCCGATCATGATCGGGAGTTTCAAAAATCCTGCCTCGACCTGATGAAGCAGCTCCCAACCGAGGAGGTTGCCCAACCGGATATCGCCTATCTGGAAGACCGTGTTCGGGTCGGCGAAGGTCGCCCGCAGCTCTATGGCACGCAATTCTACAATGACAAACACGGCGGCTTTGGTCCGCTACCCATCGAAGACCCCGAGGGACTGGAAGAGCGCCGTAAAATCGTGGGCTTAAAACCTTTCTCCGTCTACCGCAAACGCATGGAGGAGAAGCAGGCGATCCGCCAGCAAAAAGGTCCACAGCACCAGAAGTTTGAGCAGGCCATCCTTGACATTATGCTTGAGGAGATCCCCACCAATTTTGAGCCCGAAGCTGTTACTGAAATCGAGCAAAAGATCAAAGAACATGGATTATTTCTACTGGGCGAGATGCACGGAGTCCGCGAAAATGCGGCGATTATTTATACCCTGATGAAAAAGTTCGGCATGCGCGGCCTTGCCCTGGAGTGGAACAAAGAGCTAAGCTCAATGGTCAATGGCTTCCTGGCAACCAACGAATTTAACTATGAGCTGATCGAAAACGAGGAAGATGGTCGCATAACCGCTGCCCACTTCGCCTTGATCAAAAAGCTCCGCGCCGAAGGTCTGCTAACCTATCTGCTGCTCTTTGATGAAAAACAGATGGGATCATGGGATCGTCGTGACGAAGCAATGGCAAGCAATGTGCTAAAAGGGCGATCCGAGGATATTCCAACGCTGGTGGTTGCGGGCAACTTCCACACAATCACCGAGCCGGTCTGGTTTGAGAACGACCAGTTGCTGCATCATCCAATGGGCGAGCACATTTTCCAGGCCATTCCAGGTCTTGTCACAGGCCGTATCACCTATAATCGGGGCCAATTCTATAACTTTGGCATCAAAACCATCACCCGCGAGGCCGTCGAAGAGAGTCAGCAAACCAAACAAACGCAAGCCCGCTTCTATCG
Organism: Ktedonobacteraceae bacterium; assembly: GCA_035703945.1. Lineage (GTDB taxonomy): Bacteria > Chloroflexota > Ktedonobacteria > Ktedonobacterales > Ktedonobacteraceae > DASSXK01. The sequence goes on from DASSXK010000643.1 coordinate 3,509, forward strand.
CCAGGAAGAGGGATATTATGTCTTTGAGCTGCCCGAAGCCCACGCCGCCTCCGTTCCCAAAATGCCCGACGTTCCCCTGATCTCGGCCGAGCCAAACGCTGGTACGCAGCAACTTTCTCTGTAGATTCTCCTTCACGGATTCAACGCTCACCCAATCAAAGGGAGCAGGCTTTACACTATGGCTTAGAAGCCTGCTCCCTCACCTGCTCCATCCTCAGACTTCCCATCAATCTCAACAAATTTATTTATAGTGACTTGCCCGCATTAATTTTTTTAAACTAAAAAATACTCATAAACGCTTGCGGGGCAGAGCAGCACAAGTGGTTGGATTGCCTTTGCACTTCCGGCCTCTTCGCAATACGCGAATACACTCTTCTACCGCTACCATACTGTCCATGCTTTAAACTGTGGTTCCGCAAAAGGAGGTCAGCAACCTCTCCCACGCTCGAAGTGCACGCCAGCCAATCTCTATTCGACAATCTCCTGGGATTTCTAGAGCATCAAATATCAGAAGCATAGAGCAAGTAACCATCCAAAAGAGAGTGGGCACAATCATGCCTGCTCCCTTTTTCATTTCTTGCATAAGATGTGGCACAGAGAATTTTTCCTTTGTGCCACAATTTGTTAGGATTAACTATACTGAGGCAAGAACCACAAATCATCGACGCAATAACGAATGTTGTGTAACACTGTGCAGTAAGCAAGGAGATAGGTGTGACGAGCAGCATAAAATGGTGGCCTTAGCCAAGAAATGCTTTTTTTGAAAAGTTCCTCAACGAGTTTCATGCCACAAAATAGGAACCTCGCCAGGAACGGCTTGACTTCTCCCTGTCGTACCTCTTGCATCGTGATATACTCATCTATGGCAGACTTTTTCACTGGAGAGCTGAGATGGAGAAGAGAAGTGTGCTCCCAGGGGTGACACCGAAAAGCGTCCATTTCATGTCAGTGCAAGAAAATAGCTGAGCCCATGTTTACCGGAGGTGAGCCATGTTACGTACCCAACTCTGCGACCTGCTCCAGATTGAGTCCCCGGTCATTCAGGCTGGGATGGGGCCATTCACCGACGCTCAACTTGCCGCAGCCGTCTCCAATGCGGGTGGTCTGGGTAGTTTAGGAGCCTCACAACGACCAGTTGCTGACCTGGAGAGGCAATTGGCGCTCATCCGCACGCTGACCGATCGTCCCTTCGCCGTCAATTTCCTGGTGCCCACACTCAACGAAGAAGCCTTTGCGCTCACGCTTCGAGCCAGGCCACCCATCATTTCGCTGGCGCTGGGTGAGCCTGGCGACCTCGTCAAGCGGGCGCATGATGCCGGTATCCTCGTCATGCAGCAGGTGCATACGGTCAAGCAAGCACGCCAGGCTGCCGAGAGAGAAGTGGATGTAATCATTGCCCAAGGCAGTGAAGCCGGTGGTTTCGGTGGCACCGTGGCTGCCTTCGCCCTTGTCCCTCAAGTCATCGACGCGGTCAGCCCAATCCCTGTGGTGGCAGCCGGTGGTATCGCCGACGGTCGCGGGCTGGCCGCTGCCCTCGTCCTTGGCGCGCAAGGCGTCAACGTCGGCACGAGATTCCTGGCCACGGTCGAAGCACCTATCAGCGAAGGCTGGAAACAGGCGATCCTGGCAGCCGAATCCGAGGATGCGGTCAAAGTGGAGGTCTGGAATGATATGATTCCCCTGCCGGGCGGCGGTGGCTATGGCACGGTGCCGCGTGCGCTGCGCACGCCCTTCATCGACGCATGGCAGCACCGCCGGGATGAGGCGAGACGGGAAGCAGCACGCTTACAGGGTGAAGTGACCACTGCTTTACAGCAAGGGCGATTTCATGAGACGGTGCCCTTTGCGGGACAGACCACGGGATTGATCCGCGATATCATACCCGCAGGTGAAATCGTGCGCCGCATCGTTGCTGAGGCGGAGGAAGCCCTCAAGCGAGCAAGTCACCTTCTGAGAGAGAAGGGCGAGGCTTGATGCACTTAGATTAACCAGAAAGCACTGCCCAAGGATGGAAAACATGCAAGAAACGCAGAATCCAGCTTCGCTAAAGCTTGTAGCCGAGCTCGTTCCCCAACCTTGCTGGTATAGCAACATGCGCAGCCTGGTTCCGCGTCCCATCTGGGATAAGTTGCGCAGGCAGGTTTACGCGCAGTATCAACACCTCTGCGGAATTTGCGGCGCTGATACACGCCTGCACTGCCACGAGATCTGGCATTACGATGATGCTACTCACATCCAGACACTCGCAGGATTTATTGCTCTTTGCGAGTGGTGCCATCATGTCAAACATCTCGGTCATTCAGCGGGTCTGGCAAGCGAGGGAAAACTGGACTACAATCGCGTCATCGAGCATTTTATGCGCGTCAATAACTGCACGCTTGAGGAGTTTGGAACCCACCGCAGCCAGGTCTTCAAGCAGTGGGAGGCACACCTGGCGGACAGAGCTTGGGGATTACCAAAAGCTGGTGGAGAAGAGAACATAAACTCTCCAAATAGAGGTGCCTCAAATTCTATTCTACTCAAGTTGGCGTCTCAGAGGAAAACCATAGATCAATCTGGGGAATTAATTAAGGAGATTCCAGGAGGTAGAAGAGCTTAGTAGAAGAAAAACCATATAAAAAAAGACACTTCAGAATTTATCTGAAGCATCTTTCATTTGGGGGTGACCGATGGGGCTCGAACCCACAACCACTGGAGCCACAATCCAGAGCTCCACCATTGAGCTACGGTCACCACGTCTCTAACGTGTGACCAGTATAGCCGACCTGCATATAATTGTCAAGAGCTTTTTTGCAGAAAAATTGCGGGTTTACGCACCATTTCTTAATCGACCTGCTTCACTCCCAGATGAGTCTAGTAACTCTCCTCCCGTGCTCACCCACAACCTTCCACAATTAGCGAACCAGGGACTGCCAGAGTTTGTTGTCACGCACTTCCGTCCAGATACGTGGTCGAGCCCCGGACAGTTCATCATAGGCTCGCTGCACATTGAAGGGCAAGACATGCTTGAAGATATACCAGCCCCCGAACTGGGGCGAAAGCGCCGCCTCGACATAGCGATAGGTGTCAGAGATGCTGGCATCCCGCTGGATCGCGCTCCGCACAGTATCCCGCAAGAGCGTCAGGTAACGCTGGGTATCATCGATTGCGGACTTCACGCCTACCCCTTCAACGACGGGTCCACGCCCCGGAACAAGTGTCTCGGCATGGAAATTTCGTACGGCACTCAAAGTCTTCAGCCAGTCTTGAATGTAGGCTTCGCCACAGGAAGGCGCCGTATTTGATTCCACCAGATCACCGGCAAACAGTACCTTCTGCGCAGGCAAC
>DASSXK010000661.1:0-3948 GCA_035703945.1 Ktedonobacteraceae bacterium
ATGGCGCAACGACTGATCGATCAGCTTGACCTCGCCAGTCGCCAGCGACTCCCAGAGTAGCGCCATAAGCAACGGGTTGTAGCTGAGCTGACATTCCTGCTGGCTGATATAGCTCATGACGTCATCGGGATGGACAATCGCCTCAGACTTAAACAAAAGTGATGGAGCCGCTATGCGTGCCAGGCAGTGAAAGGCCTGGATAATCTGATGCGCTTCCGGCTGATTCTCACAATTGGTGCCCATACGCTTCCAGATAAAAGCGACCGCGTCCAATCTGAGAAACGACACGCCCTGGTTCGCGAGGAAGAGCATCTCCTCGGCCATTGCCCGAAAGACCGCCGGGTTGGAGTAGTTTAGATCCCATTGGAAGTAGTTGAAAGTTGTCCAGACCCACTTTTGTATATCTTCACGCCAGCTAAAGCTTCCACGACGAGTGGTGGGAAAGATCTCACGCAACGTCCGTTCGTAGGCATCAGGCATCGTCCGATCGGGAAAAAGAAAATAGAATCGCTCGTATTCCTGATTGCCGGCCTGGGCCCGTCGCGCCCATTCATGTTCATCGGAGGTGTGGTTAAATACGAAATCGAGCACCAGGCTGATACCCTGCTCCTGAAACGCACGAGCCAACTCAGCAAACTCTCCGGCAGTGCCAAGCTCTGGATTAAGGCGGCGATAGCTGCTGACAGCATAGCCACCATCGCTCTTGCCTTCGGGTGATTCAAACAGCGGCATCAGGTGCAGATAGGTAAGCCCCAGCTTTTTAAAGTAAGGCAAACATTCGCGCAGAGCTTGAAGATTTCCGGCCAGCAGATCAACATAACAGACGCCACCAACCATCTGCTGCGATTGAAACCAGGCTGGATCGGCTTCGCGTTGCACATCGAGCCGCTTCATCCAGTCAGGACGGGCAAACCAGCTACGCAGCGCCGCATTCAGAAGCTCCTCAAGGTGATAGAAAAAATCATAGTGCCCATCATAAAGACCCAACAACAGCCCGAAGAGCCGTTCCCACTCTTGCCGCAACCTTGTTTCCAGGGCATGCCAATCCGCCGGTGAAGCACTTGCTTCGTCTCGAAAGGTCTTCTCCAGGCGCGGCCATAGTCGCTCAAGTGATAGAACCGCTTGTTGCTGAACCTGCTGTGCATCGGTCATATGCTCTCTCCATTACACCTTCTATTCAGAGGTAACGCCCCCAATAAAAGCGCTATCTGCGCTGGACGCTCTTTTATGAGTCTATCACAGAGCCGCCCTCTTCAGCATTAACGGTGAGAACTTCGTGTAGCAGACGAGGCAAAATTTATACAGGCGCGAAAGAATCCTGGGAACGCCAACGTGCTCCCTATTCAGGCACATTATAGCAATTATTGATTATTTTGATCAACAAAGTCAGAAAAATATTGACAGAGCCTCTACCGATTCTGTATACTTTGCGTGGTTATCAGGAGGTCCCCGCTATCAGTTCACTTTGAATGTTTCGATGGGACCATAGATTTGTAGGAATTTTATCATGATCCATTACGACAAGCATGTAGAGCCAAAAAGCACCAGGAGTCGCTCTACACAGAAATTGAGTGACCAGCTTTATTTCAACCGTCAGCATTGGCTGCGGCTGCTGATTCAGATCCGTTTACAGGCCCCAATCCTCTCCCAGCATATTCTCCGGAACGGCTACTATAACTTCGCCTGCCTCTGTTGTCGCTAACTTCACCCTCTCTCCAGAACACATTCGTTTTGCTTTGAATAATGCTCCCGCCATATTCGATTGAAAATTTTCTGATCCCAGAATATCTCTGGTCTTTTTCGCAGATCATCAATGAAGTATCCCTTCATTGCACATATAAAGAGGAGAACAATATGCCGCTCATCTGGTCTGAGGCCTTTCTTGTCACACTTGTATCGCATCGTCCCATGCTCATTCGAGAGCAACAAGAGCAACTGCTCCCGGCTCTGATGATCCCATCGGTCGCGAATAATCACCCAAACGAAAGTGTTATCCATCGTCTCCGCGCCTTATTTGAGGAGAAAGTTGATATATCTCGCACAATTGTACATTCCACATCCTGGCGCTATGAGCCACAAAACGATTGGCTACTTCTGACCTACATAGTCGTGTTACCTCAAGGGCCATGGCTTGATCAGTGGATTGCCAGCAAACGCATTGTACTTGAGCCAATTGAGGGAGCGACATTACAAGGCAATCAATTGTTTCCGCCAGCACAGATTGGATGGTCAGCCGCCCTTGCTCATGCCCTCGATCATCTTGCTGCGCTCAATACGTACGATACTGCGATTCAGGCGGTTCTGGAACCTGCCTGGCACAACATCCTTCGTCAACGAACACAAAAGCCAGCGGGGTGTTTGCAGCGAGATATGGCGGCGTTGGTTCCGAATTGTTGAATGTAAGTGCTGTGATAGGGAAACTTCAGGCAGAAAGGTCACGAAGGAGCATCTGACGCACCACTCATTCATAGTGACGCATCAGATGCTCCTTCTACATGATTTTCTGATGGCTCGCGCCAGACCAGCTCACACCAAAATTTAAGCTGGCTAAGACATCAAATATGCCTCAATTACCTTCTTGAAATTTTCTTGAGCCTCGGCCATGTGCTCTAACATAGGTTGCAAGGCGACTTCATTCTTGATTGGGGCATGTGGGTCCATCTCGAAGTCATCCATCCAAACCATCAATGTTCCGCCCTCGGCAGGCTTGCAGCGCCACGTAAGGTGATGAAAGACATAGGGAAACGAGGGAGCATCACGGCGAGACATGGAGGTCCGCTCTTTATAATCCAGCATGCGCCAGGCTTGCCAGGTACGACCTTCCTCTTTATTGGTCAGTTCAAAGACAATTTTGGCGAACCGACCCTCCCTTTCAAAAGAAATGACTTTTGCGGCAGCTATATTTGTATAGAGCTCGGTCCAATGTGGAATATCGTTTATAATCGCAAAAACCTCATCGGGATGGCCTTTCACAAAGATAGAACGGGTTGCGCGCGGCATCAAGATAGTCCTTTCTGCTTGCTTCAGGCCTGATGAATGCTGAGGTTCTTAAATGAAGCCCGGGTTGTAACCGTTGCTTGTTTGGCATCCGTCACAAGCTGAAAAAAATCCCCCAGGGTGACGGCGCTCTGCAACATACTGTTCGTCAGCAGGATATTAAATGCTTTCTCCAACTTGACACCTATCTCAACACGTTCCAGGGAATCTATATCAAGTTCATTTTGTAGATGGGTGTCTGGGGAAAGCACATGCTCGTTTCCGACATGCTCTTGGACAATTTTTTCAACGCGTGTGGTAATATCACTTTGCGGCAAATGTTGTGTCATAGTATCTATCTCTTCCTTTTGTCCTAAAAATTGACAATCGTAGATTTTGCGGATGAATACTGACCTTAAAGCCAGCGTTCTAGCACCAGTGAGGCATTGGTGCCTCCCATGCCGCGAGCATTAATCAGGCAGGCATCGAGGCGCTCAACGGAACGCGGGTTTTGTGGCACATAATCCAGATCACATTCTGGAGCTGGCCGCTCAAGATGGAGGGTGGCAGGAATAACCCGTTGCTGCATCGCAAGCAGAGCGATCGTCATATCAACAGGTGTAGCGGCCCCAAACATATTGCCAAAGGCAGATTTCGGAGTACTCACGGGAATGTGATCTGCGCACTCCTCAAAAGCCAGCCGAATCGCTCGCGTCTCTGAGATATCTTCAGAGGGGATGGCCGATCCAGCCGCGAAAACGCAGTCGATTTCATCTGGCCTTTTCTCTGCTCGGGATAGAGCTTGTTGCATAGCAGCCGCGTAGCGCTGTCCGTCCGGGGCAGCTTGAACAAGATCGTAGCCATCGTAGGTCGAGGCCCAACCGGTCAGTTCAGCGAGGACAGGGGCATCACGTCGAAGTGCATCCTCTGCTCGTTCGAGCACAAAGAAGGAGGCTCCTTCCGCTGCGACCA
>DASSXK010000674.1:0-7725 GCA_035703945.1 Ktedonobacteraceae bacterium
GCATCGATCTAAGTCTGCTCACCCCCCGGCAGCAGGAAGAGGTCGCCAGGCAGCTCCTTCACAAAGGAGAGCAAGCCCCATTTGACCTTGCTCAAAGTCCTCTGATCCAGGCCTGGCTCGTACGCATCAACGCGAATACGCATCTACTTATCATGACTATGCATCATATTGTCTCAGATGGCTGGTCCCTGAATATCTTCAGAAGAGAGCTGGCCTTACTCTACGATGCATATTCCCGGCAGCAGCCATCCCCGCTTCCGGAGATACGCATCCAATATACAGACTTTAGCCTCTGGCAACATTCCTGGTTAAAGGGGAGCGTTCTGGAAGAGCAGATGGCCTACTGGAAACAGCAACTAACAGGTGCCCCCTCGCTAATTACTCTGCCGACTGATTATCCACGCCCGACACTGCAAACCTATCGTGGTAGCACCTACTCTTTTGAGCTTCCAGGCAGATTAATCAAACAGGTACAAGCGTTGAGTCGACGTGAAGGCGTTAGTCTTTTCATGACGCTGCTCACGGCCTTTACAATACTTCTGGCGCGTTACAGTGGACAGGATGATCTCGTGATTGGCACGCCCATTGCTAATCGCACCCATACGGAACTGGAAAATCTGATAGGTTTCTTTGTAAACACGCTTGCTCTCCGCATCAATATATCGCATCACCCCACTTTCCGCGAGGCGCTGGCCCAGGTGCGTGAGATCACGCTTGGAGCGTATGCCCATCAAGCGATTCCATTCGAAAAACTGGTGGAGGAACTGTCGCCAGAACGGCACCTGGAACACTCCCTCATCTTTCAGGTGATGTTTGCCCTGCACAATACGACTGAGACAATGGCGGCATTTTCAGATTTGAACGTGGAAGAGCTCATTACAGCAAACTACACCTCGCAATTTGATCTTACACTTATGATGGCCGAGACAGAGAATGGCATGATCGGCACCTTTGAATATAACACCGATCTGTTTCGGCCTGAGCGTATCGAGCGCATGTACACTCATTTTCACACACTGCTTCAGCATATCGTCACCAGTCCTGATCAGACGGTGACACGGCTTCCCCTCCTGAGTTCTGAAGAAAAGCAACGAATGCTCCTGGAGTGGAACGCCACAGAACTTGACGCCCCAACGCAGCGCGGCCTTCATCAACTTTTCGAGGAGCAGGCGCATCGCACTCCTCATGCCCCGGCCGTGTCAGATGAGCAACAATGTTTGACATATGAAGCTCTACAACATCGCTCAACCCAACTTGCCTACCACCTGACAGGGCTTGGATTACAACCAGAACAGCCCGTTGGAGTCTTCCTGGAGAGAAACGTTGATCTGCTTGTCGCGCTTCTGGGTATTCTAAAAGCTGGCGGAGCCTATCTTCCATTGGACCCGGCCTTTCCCACAGACAGGCTCGCCTATATGATGCGCAATGCAGGCGTCTCTCTGATTGTGACAGAAGAAGCATTGCGCCAGTATATACCATATCAGCCCATCCAAAGCATTTTCCTGGATACAGGCTGGCCTGCGATTGAGCAAACACCTCTAACGGGTTCGCTACCAGAGGTGTCCAGTGAGCAACTGGCATATATCCTCTATACATCCGGCTCAACCGGGCAACCCAAAGGAGTACAGGTCAGCCATCGCAATATCGTTAATTTTCTCTCGTCTCTTCGTTTGGAGCCCGGTATACAGGCAAGCGATACCTTGTTAGCGATTACCACGCTTTCATTCGATATTGCGGGTCTGGAACTGTTCCTGCCTCTGATTGCAGGAGCCCAGGTTGCGCTTGTAAGCCGAAATACAGCACTCGATGGCGCGCTTCTGGCAAGGGCTATCCTTGCCCGGAATGCAACCATCATGCAAGCCACCCCTGCGAGTTGGCGCCTTCTTCTCGATGCTGGCTGGCAGGGAAACCCGGCCCTGACCATCCTCTGTGGCGGCGAAGCCCTGCCACACGAACTTGCGCGAAAATTGCTGGTGCGCGGCAAAGCTGTCTGGAATCTCTATGGACCAACCGAGACAACGATCTGGTCCGCTCGCCATCCTCTAAATTCCCCGTTAGCAGAAACCGGCACGGTTCCTATCGGTCAACCTGTTAGCAACACGAGCATCTTTCTACTCGATAAGGCGCTTGAGCCTGTTCCCATTGGGGTTTCAGGAGACCTGTACATCGGAGGCGCGGGGGTTGCCCGTGGCTACCTTCAGCAACCCGACCTGACCGCCGAACGCTTCATTCCTGACCCCTGGAGTACCCACCCTGGAGCCAGAATGTATGCAACCGGTGACAAGGCTCGTTTTAGCGCCAATGGGATCATTGAGTTTCTTGGTAGAGGAGATCAGCAAGTCAAGCTACGAGGCCATCGTATCGAACCTGGAGAGATCGAAACAATCCTGGAACAGCACCCAACGATCCGCCAGGCAGTTGTCCTTGTTCGGGAAGATGAACCGGGTTATCCACAACTGGTCGCCTATCTGGTTGGCGAGAACGATACCACCTGTTCATTTTCCGACCTGCGAGCTTATTTAAGCACCACATTACCCGACTATATGCTTCCAACGCATGTACTCTGGCTTCCTGAGTTCCCACATACAGCCAACCGAAAAGTAGACCGCCGGAGTTTGCCCAAACCTGAAAGTCTCTCGCCTTCTTTAGAAGCGAGCTACGTCGCACCAGCCAGCCAGGTAGAACAGGCCATAGCCACTATCTGGCAAAATGTCCTTCACCTGGAAACTGTTGGCATCCATCATAACTTTTTCGATCTGGGTGGACATTCATTGCTCCTGACACGCGTTGCACGGATGATGAATGAGACGCTTCACCTCAATATCACAATACTTGATCTCTTCCAACATCCAACTATTGCGGCACTTGCCAGTTTCCTCCGCCACGAGCAGCAGAAGCAACCAGCAGCAATTCAGCGCGGGCAACAACGAGCGGATATGCGCAAGACACTGCGGCAGCAACGATTTTCACCTACTAGCAGGCAGGAGAAGTAATGCACACAACGGATGATCTTTTTCATATTCATCAGCGCGTCTCTTTGGAGGAGGATCAGCAGACTGAGGCACAAAGGAACGCCCATCTTCTTCATTTTGCTGAAACCCCCTGGGCATTCTGGCGTGAACTGGCAGTACGGGGAGCAGGATTTCCTTTTCAGGATGTCCTCAAGCTGGCGATTCCAGAATGTACCCCTGCTATAGAGCAACTCCTGCACAGTGAAAACGCCATTGCTCAGAAGGTTGAAGAGTCCTGGCAAGAGCTTGGACAGCAGAAAAGCTCCCTTGATACCAGGTATCATCGCAAGGTCGTAAAGAGCCTGCAACGACTTTCAACAGAACTTGTCCCTATGACGCTTGAGACTATTCCGGAGAATCTTCCAACGCTTCAGGAGCTTGCTGATCTGATTATGCGCTATACAAGCCTTCGGCAAACGCTCCAGAAGAATTTTGAGGCGGCAACGGGGCGAGTCTCACAAGCTCTCTCAATCCTGGCTCAGGATAAGCGTTATCGCGAAGCCATTCTCTGGCAAAATCGGGGCGCACTGCATCGTGGAATTGACGCGCTCCTTCCAGGCCGGCTCGATCCTGAACGTCGTTCCTCATCTCGAAACAATCGACGAGATGAAGCATTCCTGGCCAGCTATATCCAGCGATACTGCACCAAAAATGACTCGATTGGCTTCTTTGGTCCTGTCGGCTGGGGATCGTTCTCCACGTCAAGAGCAGAGACACATTTTCAGCCTGGGGCTTCATTCCTGGAAGCTCGTCAGATCTACTTTGAACATTGGTGTATTGAAGCAATAGCGGAATTACTGGCACAGGATTCCAGCGCAGCCCCCTGGCTGAAACCTCGTCGCATGCCAACCATTCGGATAGAACAGGAGCGCCTTATCCTTCCATTTACACATTCCCTGTCCCTTTCACCACAGGAAGTACGTGTCCTCTCTCTATGCGATGGGGTCCTGACTGCGTCAGCGATTGCGCACCGGCTTTTGCAGGAATACGGCAGCCTCTTTCGCAGTGTTGACGAGATCTATACGCTTCTTCATTCCTTTCGCAAAAATAGGCGTATTTGCTGGACATTTGAAATATCACTGCTCAATCCCTATCCAGAGCGGGAACTTCGCTCTCTGCTGACGGAACTTCCAGATATTCCATTGCGCAATAGTTCCCTCTCTCTCTTAGACAAGTTGGAACAAAAACGTGAAGCGATAGGCCGCGCCGCAGGTGATCCAGCGCAACTCGATCAGGAATTCAGTGAACTGGAAAACGCTTTTGTTCAGCTCACCAATTTAGATCCGACTCGCGCCAGCGGCCAGATCTATGCCGGACGCACATTGGTATATGAGGATTGTCGTCGAAATATCGAATTGACGCTCGGGTCTCATGTTATGCGTGAGCTAGAGCCGCCCCTGCATCTTCTTTTGACAAGCATACGTTGGTTTACGCAGCATATTGCAGCACACTATCGTAAAGCATTGCTCAAAACATATGTTGCTCTCGCGCAAAAGCAGGGAAGCGTTCCTTTTAGCGAGTTCTGGCTCGAAGTGCAATCGATGCTGACCAATAAAGAGGAGTTTTCCAACTCTCTGGTACGCCAACAATTTCAGGAGCACTGGCAAAACATTTTACAGATTTCTTACGATCAACATCAAGTGACATACAGCAGTGCTCAGCTTCATGAACAAGTAACAAGCCGTTTTCAAGCAACCGCCCCCGGCTGGAAGTCCGCACGCCATCATAGCCCTGATCTACTTATTCAGGCCGAAAGTGTTGAGGAGATCAACAAAGGAAACTACCAGGTGATTCTAGGTGAGTTTCACGTCGCAATGAATACCTTAGAGGCCATGACGTTTCGTTACAGCCATACACAGCCAGAGAAGCTGTTACAGGCAATCGCCGCTGACATTCCCACTCCACGGATTTTCCCTATGTACGCCAAAGCGACCTTACCAATCACACGTACGCGACCTTCATTGATTACGGACAAAGATTTTCTCTTTCTTTACAGCGCTGATACCTATGCTCCAGCGAACGAGAAGAGATTGCTCGCGTCAGAGCTCCAGGTCGAATTTACACAGGGCAGACTCATAGTCCGCACGCTCGACGGCTCAAAGCGCTTTGATATCCTTGACTTCTTCGCCGAATTCATGGCCGAGATAGCCTGCTCTACCTTCAGTCTTCATAAACCTGCCAGACACATTCCTCGTGTCACAATAGACCGTCTGGTAATTTCGCGAGAAACCTGGACCTTTTCAGCAGGAGAGCTGGAATTTTCGAGCAAATCGACGCCACTTGAACGATTTCTTGGAGCCAGGCGGTGGTCACAAACATATTCCATCCCGCGCTTCATTTTCATAAAAGTTCCCTCGGAGGAGAAACCCTACTTCGTTGATCTTGAAAGCTCAATCTATGTTGACAATTTTTCCAAGCTCGTTCGCCTTACCACTCAGGCACCTGAGAGATCACAGACAATCACCATTTCTGAAATGCTTCCAGAACCTGATAAGCTCTGGCTGACAGATAATGAAGGATTACACTATACCAGTGAACTACGCTGTGTGCTTGTAGATTAAAATCACATCTCGTTCAGAAAAAAAGCCAAAGATTCGTTTTAAATCACACCTATACAGGAGGAGCAAACGCATGTCTTACAACGAACAAGAAGACACCACCGAGTATAAAGTTGTTGTCAATCATGAAGAACAGTATTCCATCTGGCCAGCGACCCGCGAGAACCCCGCAGGCTGGCAGGACGTTGGTAAAAGCGGCAATAAAGCTGAATGCCTGGCATACATTAAAGAGGTCTGGACGGATATGCGCCCACTCAGTCTGCGAAAAAAGATGAGCGACGTAGAGCCACCCAGCAACTGATTTGCCTCATCGCCAATCCCTATCACATGCGGCGACAAAACAGGAGAAATAATATCGCAATGAAAAAATACTGCAAGGCCTATTACGCCCATCAGATAAAACAATTTTCAGGCTGGTCAGAAGGGTATCGCCATCCAGAACAAGACCTCGATGACAACGATGTCATCTATCTCTGGGATGATTTCACAGTGGTACGTAGCCCGATTGCATCTTCCACAGAGCAGGTACTTTTTGATGATGTCACGCCTCAATGGCAGCAATTTTGTAGAGAGATTTTGCAGTTTAATATTCCCCAGGATCTTCGTTACGCATATACACCAGCAGAATCCTCTCAATAGCAGTCCATTCACTTCGCTGACTGAACGCGCTTGGGAAGCCAGTAGCATTGTTTCTAGCACCGCTCACAGTGGAAACATTTCAATATTGCCTGCTTGCTAAGCGTTCAGTAGGCGCGAGAGCGCCGTTGCGAAGTGTCTTTCAATAACTGGCCATTTAAAATCGTATCCAAAAGTGGAACAGGAATCTATACCAGCAAGAAACAGGAGACAAAGCATGGATACTCTGGTAGCAACGCTTTCTCAAGGAGAGCATAACGTTGCAGTTGGTGGGCCGAAGCCATCTCTAGCAGATTTTCAGAAGCGCCTTGAAGATATGGGGTATGTCTTCATTAAGTTTACGGAAACACGAGGTGGAACCGATCTGGGCGTCCGCCTTGATAAGAGTGCTACCGACCTCAGCGCGGCCCGATTTGATCAGCGGACAGGGCACGTACACCTGGAAGGAACGCTTGCCTTAAATTATGTCAAAGTGCGCTGCATTGCAGATATTCATCTGGCCACCTTGCAGGGGACTGGTCGCCTGGTGGTTCTGGAAGACATAGGTGTTTGATAGCCTTTCCATGTAATGGGCAAGGAATTCCTTGCTCATTACATGGTGTCAGCCAGAGCTCTTAAGTACGATGGTCAGGTATTTCCTGACCGAAGACCAGGAAAGTCGGAAGCAGTAGATAATTGTACAAGAGGCAATGCAGGCTGTTATAGCACAAAGGGGATGAGCCGTTTTGTGTGCTGCATATACTCCTGATAGCGCTGGCCCAGTTGCGCCTTCAGGGCGTACTCTTCCACCTGGATGCGGTAACTGAGGCCAATCACCGCACAACCCATGATGACGAGCAGACTCAACCAGTTGTTTGTAAAGCTGAGTCCAAATCCGAGTAATGTGATGAGGAGGCCAGTATAGGAGGGATGCCGAATAAGTCGGTAGGGTCCCGATTCGACCACAGTCTGCTCAGGTGTGATGGCTACCCTCGTCGTAAAGAAGACCCCAAGCACGGTGATGGCATAGAGACGCAGTGCGATCCCTATCCACATCAAGAGGATGCCCAGCCAGAAGAAGAACACGCTCGCACGGGTGATGTCAGCGGCAGGAACCCTATAAGCTATCAAAATGCCAAAGAAGATACCGGACGCAATCAGACAAAACAGGACCAGATATGATCCTTTATCCTGGCGTTGGATGCCAGTACGGAGGCGTTTATACGTCTTAATATCCACAATCGCTTCCATCACTCTCCAGATGAGAAAGGTCGCTACCATGACACTCAGTAGCAGCGGATGATGGGCAATAAGCGGTTGCATGTTTCCTCCTAAAAGCACGTCATTCGTCGCTATATGAAAAATGCCATCTACAACAATCGAACTAGCAGGTCACGTGAAAGAGACCAATCACCATCCCCTCACTTCTATTCCAGGCCTCAATTGCCTGAGGTGTTGAAAACATCTTCACCTCACACCTTTTACGCTGGAAATAAGCTGCTGCTTCATCCGAAAGCCGGACCGAGTCGTATTGTCCTGTC
>DASSXK010000685.1:0-3203 GCA_035703945.1 Ktedonobacteraceae bacterium
TCTGGGAGAGTGCCTGGCTTATGATTCAACATAATCCTATACGTGGCTACGGCATGGATAATTGGTTGTGTAATTATAGCAATAACCTTGTTTGCCACTCGCATACATACCACTATATGATTGCCAGAGACCCCGTGACAGGTCAGAGTACCGGACTCAAATTTGAACCTACTCTTTCCCATCCACATAACATCTTCCTCCATGTCTGGGTCAGTACGGGCCTCTTCGGTCTGCTGGCATTTGTGGCCATGGTTGCGCTTTTTGCCTGGTTGTTTATCAGGATTTTGAAACGCGTCCGTAACTTTAAAAGCCGCGAAAATACGCATCTGACCTGGGTGACTGTCGGGGTTGGTGGCGCGATGCTCGCGGCCCTTGGGCAGGGTTTAGTGGATAGCGCCTTTCTGGAGCAGGATCTATCATTTTGCTTCTGGATGCTGATTACGTTGCTTTTGTTGCTACGCAGCTTTAGCGGCACCTCCTGGCGAAATCAAAGCATCAGCGAAGAGGATACGTATAAGTTGCCGAATGTAGTCCCCTTTGTCTCCTGAACGAACATACAAGCGTTGCAGAGAGCAAAGAGAGCCACCTGAGACGTTGGGTTGGCTCTCTTGTTTATATCTGGCGTTTATTGGGCTTTAGAGCGGCCAGGACGCTTTTCTGGGATAAGAAAATTTCGTGCCTCTTTACGTAGGACCTCAATGAATTGCTGGACGCTGGCTGGCAGGTCTGGATTGTGTTCCAGGCAGACCAGGGCGCTTAGACGCTGCAAAGGCGGCTGATCAACAATGTTGAGCTCGCAGAATTTCCCGCTTGCTAACTCGCGACTGATGAGGGGGCGTGTAAGAAGTGCGGTTCCAATCCCGCGCTTCAAGAGGTCGCGGGCGGTTTCTGAGGGCACTTCCATCAAGGCTTGCCCCTGTTTTTTGAGTTTTAAAAACAGAGAATCGATCTCCTGGTTCCAACGCACAAAAAGATAGGGATTGCTTTCGTTCCAGATCTCTTTAAGCTCGATACGACGTTTTTTTGCCAGAGGATGATCGGCTCTACAGACAAAGACCAGTGGTTCCTGAAAGCAAAGAAGCTGCTGAAGAGAAGGCTGGAGGAGGGGCTCGGTAATCAATCCTAGCCAGGTAATGCCATCATGTAGTTCTTCAATGAGTTGATTACTATGCCCGGTACGCACGAAGAGGTCTACCTGGGGATGGGTTGTGTGGAAGCGAGCGATAGCCGCTGAAAAAAAGTTTCCGGTCAGTGAAGGTAGCACTCCAATAGTCACACGTCCTCGCCTGCCGTCTCTGGTGAGGCGGGCGGTTTCCAGGCCGCGTGTTAGCGCCGCCAGAGCCTGTTTGGCATATGGGAGAAAGCTATTCCCCAGGTCCGTCAACTCGACATGTCGTCCGCCACGAATAAATAGAGCACTACCAATTTCCTGTTCGAGGGCAATAATACGACTGCTTACGGTGGGTTGCGTAGTATTTAAGCTCCGGGCGGCCTTGCTAAAGCTCCCTTGTTGTACAATTTGTTCAAATGTATGCAACTGGTCTATGTCCATCGCTACTCCTCCTCACCAACCTATCAATAAAATCAATCACAAGTATACGTGTTATTGGATTGATTTATGCACTGTTGTTGTTACTATAAACGCAGTTTTCTAAATACGCAAGCGAGACCGTTAGATCTGGTTCTTTAGGATAATCAGGTCATAGCATGATGATTTGACCGGACTTCTGGTCGATCAGACAGGCAAGCTCTATCGCCTGCGCTCAATGATTTCTAATCCGGGAATTTCGAGCACGTCTGGTTTGTGTAGATGGTAGGTGTTGTTAGCGGAGGACCGTGACTGGCAAAATAGCATCGTGAAGAGTGGAATATATGGATAGAACCGGCTTCAGATGTGAGCTGATTCACAACTGAAAGGCGAGCATATTCATAGGGATTAACGCCAGAGCTTATTATACTATTGATAGAAAATTGATTACAAGGGAGTATGCCAATGTTTTTAGGCGTTTCGCTGGCGACTGTGGCGCTCTGGCTGGCCTGTCATTTTATTGGGGATTTCGCCTTTCAGAGCACCTGGATGAGTATTGAAAAAGGCCGAAGCTGGGAAGTAAACTTCTACCACGCGGCCACCTACACGGCTGTATTTGTGCTGTTTGTGCATCCCTCCCTCCTGGCGATCGCGGTTCTGCTTATCACACATTGTATTGTTGATCCTCTGAAATCCCGTTATAAGGTGATTGGCCCGATCTGGCTGGACCAGCTTCTTCATGTGCTTACAATTGCTGCGATTTTGTTTTTTCACTGGTAATATTCTTCAGTGACTGCTGAGATTACCTTTTGGGATTTAAGTTGCTGATAGTGTTGATGCGAACGGGCTCGATTCATGCATTCTGGACTGCACCAGTGGCGGGTTGCGCTTCTGGTCGTATCGTAAAAGAGTCCGATGCAGCGTTCATTGGCGCATTTGTGAAGCCGGCTCCTATCATAGCGTGTCATGACCTCAAAGGCTGAGAGGGCGAGTGGCAGTAGGATTGCGCCAGTAGCGGGTTCAGTGGTGTGATAACGTGAAGTTGCCTCGCCGGTTTCATTTAAAGACACTGTATGATAGCCCAGGGCCAGTCTGCGATTGAATTCTGCCAGATCCTCTGCATCAAGTGGTTGTTGCTCAATCAGCGCAAGAAACAGGCGGCGAAGCGTCTCACGTAAGCGTTTCAACTCTTCCAATAGAGCCGGGTTCCACCTGGTTATTGCTGCTTCATCTTCCACCCTGGCTCTGTCCGGAAAGAGCTCGGATGCCTGACGCCACCATTCGGCTGCGGCTTTGGGAGAGCTCAGGAAATCGTGTCGCTTTCCTCGTAAGAAGATATCGGTGTTGATCAGATCAAGAGCTAACACACCGCTCAGGAAAGGGAAGGATTGGTTCCTGGGGGCGCTTGACTGGTTTTTTTGTTGTATGTGATTCATGGCTGCTCCTCTTTGTGGCTATTATATCACTCTATTTTCTCCTTGATATGTATATCATAAAACGTTCTGCCTGAAATTGGCATGAAAAAACTGCCTGACGACCTGTAAATGGTGGAGGGATGGAATTGTGTATTTAAAATAATTAAAGATATAGGCTGCCAGGCTGCGCATGAGCGACATTGCTTACTGCGTGCATTGACTGGCTTGCTATTACAAAACCCTTCACAACGATGTTCTCG
>DASSXK010000692.1:0-5954 GCA_035703945.1 Ktedonobacteraceae bacterium
CGATAGACTTGAGCGTGCGAGGCTCAAAGAACTTGCTGTATATTTTATCATATCGAGAAGAAAGAAAACAAATGCTCTGCTTCTGAAAATTCGAGGCTTTTTTTTCGAGATTTTCCAATCCACCTGCGACTAATAAAGTAGTAAGCCACTCTGAAACAACCGATAGGCACAACCTGTGAATCGGATCGTAAATATTCTTCCCCTTAGATTTCTTGGCAGGCAGTGCTGAAATACCCTCAAACAGAACTGTGACGCTCCAATGCTTCGGCAAGAGAGATCTTGATGGTATTCGTCAGTGTCTGAATATGGAAGGGTTTCGCCACAAAACGCACCAGGGGAAACATCTGGAGCGTCCGCTGGACCTCAGCATTATTCGCAGCGGTACAGAGGATCAGTGGCAGTTCGCGCGTATGGGGATTTCGCTGCAATGCTTGAATAACTTCCAGACCACTCATCTCCGGTAAATAAAAATCGAGAATCAAGAGATCGATTGGCAACTGGCAAGCGCGCTCAGACGAAGAGGACAGCGTCTCAGATGGCGGGAGCACTTGTTGAAAAAATTTCTTGGGGTACTCATAGACAGTTGCCTCGTGGCCAGCATAATGCAACATTGTAGCACACATATGCGCAATGCGCGTATTATCCTCTAATAAACCAATACGTGCCATAAGCCCAGACTTCCTTGCTTTTAACATCGTGTTATCCACAAATTGTAATGTCTAAATATTTATTCTGTCAAGCTCTCCTGGGAATAAATCAGCATAAACTCGACGCCTTCCTCGCGATGCTGTACAATCTGACATGAAACTAGAACTTATTGAAAGACATAGTAATTATGAGCGAGAATCAGCCCAAACAGCAGATCCCGGTTAGTGTCGTACGTTTCGGCATGGGAAAAGAAATTCGTCTCTACCCTGATGAACTGGTCGTTACCGGCCAGGAACAAGCCAAAGAACTGCGTGTGCCTCTTGACGAGATTCGCGGACTCACATTGATGCCCGGAGAACCAAATCCCTCCAAACTTGTTTTGATGGCTGATTTGGATGACGATACAAGTATCATTCTGGCAGAAGGTATGACCAATGCCAAGGATTTTCGTACCCTGCTTCCACATTTTAGAGAGCTTTGCCCCTCAGCTGAACTTGACCCACCTGATATGGAAGAGCAGTTACGCCAGGCTTTGAATAGCAAACGCGCCTGGTCCCTCACCTGTTATGGCGCGATTGTCCTCCTGTGCATCTTTCTCTATGTGCTGTATATGGTGGTGACTTTTATCGGTTCTCACCATTAAAAATCCAGACTACCGCCCTGGCTTCCCTGCCCATCTACAATGGAAAGGGAAGAAAGCGGCAGCTAGCCATTCGATTCGCTGACTGAACGCGCTTGTGAAGCCAGGACGAACCGGGCCAGAAACGATCAACGTTCAAGCTTTCCAGCGCTGCCTGCTTGCAAAGCATTCAGTAGGCGCGAGAGCGCCGTTGCGAAGCGTTTTGTAATAGCAAGCTATCGGATAAGCTTTGAAGAAGAGGTAATCGTTATGTCACATTCAAGCCAGCTTGTACAGATCCGCTCCCTTGATCCCCGCGTCCAGATTTTTCGCAAAAACTTTGAGATGCCGGATGGCTCGGGCACAATGGAAGTTGATGCCTATGTGATCGTAACCGAGCAGTTTGCGGCTATCTGCGACACCTTGCTTTGCCCCGCTGACGTTGAGGAGATGCTTACCTCTTTGAAAACAGAGATTGGCGATCGCCCCCTGCTGGTGGTGAACAGCCACGCTGATTGGGATCATTACTGGGGCAATGGCTATTTTACTGGCAAACAGGCCGCACCAATTATCGCGCAGGCCCATGGCCCGGAACGTATCCGTTCCGAGGAGGCCCGCATCAGCCTGCTTGAATCACAACAACAAGATCCCCTCTTCAAAACAGTCACGCTGGTTGAACCAACCATTACCTTTGAAAGCAATCTGACTCTACGCGGCGGAGACTTGACGCTGGAACTGTTCTCCACAGCGGGTCATCGCATCGACCACCTGGCAATCTGGATTCCCGAACTGCGGCTCCTGCTGGGCTTCGATGCGATTGAAACCCCTTTTCCGATCATCGAGGATGCCACGACCGTCCCCACGATGTTCGCGACCCTCGAACATTTTCTAAGTCTGGAGCCAGAGGAGGTCTATTGCTCGCATGGCAAACTGACGGGAATTGTGGTCATTCAACGAAACCTGGCCTATCTCAAAGAGCTTCAGAGGCGCTGCCAGCTCTATCTACAAAGCCAGCAACGCTCACAAAAAGCGGAGGCGGCGCAGATAGACGCCCCGGTCGATGGCCTGATCGGCTACTCACTCGCCGACGTTATCGCGGATATCGGTGCCAACCTGGCGGTCGCTTCGGATGACACCTTTTACACCTGGGCCCATCAAAATAACATTCGCTGCATTATGGAGTGGTTGGAAAATCACCAGGGCCATTAAGATTCCACAACAGATAGGGAGCGCTTCTTCGAGGCTAGTAGACCGTGACCTGCGACCAATCTCCAAAGTAGAGCCCTTGCCCATTCAGCGCCACACCATGAACAGTTGAAGGAATCACACCTGCCAGCGTCTCAAAATCAAGCGGCACAAGCGCGGCATCATTTAGAGCGACCTGCTCAGCTTGAGCGTAGAGTGCCATCCGAGACCCGTCAGTAGTTTGTTCCGCCGCGTTCGCAAGCTGATCAAACTCTTGATTGCTCCACTGACCGCTGTTGCTGGCCGCAGTCGAAAGCAGGTTGCTGCTCAGATAGGGATTGGGATCAGGGAAATCGGCCGACCATTGGGTAAAGCCAAATTGAATCTGGTGCATCGAACTCTCGTCGTTAAAGGCATTCTGCTCGACCGCTCGCAGCGAGACTTTGATGCCCAGGTTCTGGTTCCACATCGTCTGCAAAGCCGTCGCCTCGTCGTTCGAAACCTGAGAACTTGAATAGGAGAAAACTATTGGCGGTACCTGTTTAACATCAGGATAGACCGATTGTAACAGGCTCTGGGCACGGGCCTTATTGTAGGTCAGGCCAGTATTCGTCTGCGAGTAACCTGGAATGATTGTTGGCAGCAGCGTCGTCGCAGGAATCACGGAATCCTGGAAGATCGTATGGGCAATGGAATCCCGGTCAGTCGCATAGGCAAAGGCCTGCCGCACGATTGGATTATCAAAGGGCGGGGACTTTACATTAAAAAACAGGCCATCAGTCACCAGTTGTTGAGTGCTCACAAAGCCAGCAGAGCTGCTCACAGTCGCCTCATCCTGCGGAGTGAGATTCCAGATAAAATCAAACTGACCCGCTCGATAGGACTTAAAGGCCGTCGAAGGATCGTCGGCAAAGACCATATTGACGGTTTTCAGCTTCGTTGGTGCCCCATAATAATACATATTAGGCGTAAAAACCATCTTGATATTATGTTGCCAGGAGCTTACAACAAATGGTCCTGTCCCGACACCTGTCCCGACGACATGCTGAGTCCAGTTTGTTTGCCCATACAGATCTATCAATTTCTTGTTGATTGGATAAAAAACAGGGTTGGTCAGGGTTTGCAAGAAATAGGCCACCGGGTGAGCCAACCTGACCAGCAAGGTCTTAGAGTCCAGGGCTTTCAGGCCAGATAAGCTCTTTGCTTTTCCTTTGCTCATCTCAGTGTAGCCAGCGATCTGAGCCTCGTAAAGATTGGCGGAGGTCGAGTTTAGCGCGGGCAGCAGCGCCCGATTCCAGCTATAGACATAGCTTTGCGCGGTGACAGGTGTCCCATCCGAGAAAAAAATATCGGGTTTCAGATGGAAGGTATAGGTTCGATTATCGCTGGAGACATCCCAGGTAGCCTGATCGGGAATGACATTCATATTTCGATCGGACCGCACAAGTCCGCTAAAAATCATTTGAACTGCAATCTGCGAATTTTGATCTGGAGAGAGGGCAGGATCAAGGACGTACACATCCTGTGTACCAACATTGGGGAACGTCAGGGTCTGCTTAGCGACACGCGTTGGAGATGCTATTCCACTTGATAATACACTCGGGCTAGCCCCGCAAGCCGCAACAGTCGCCATCAACAGAAAGCCAAAGCAGAGTTTGACCAGAAAACGCCTGCTTAGCAGGCGATTATACACACACATTATCTTACCTTCTGCTACTCGATTGGTTATTTCTGCCACCTATTATATAACGATCGGGACATTCTGTAAGTGCCATACGTCGGGGAGTGCTAGTAAATCAGCCTTTTATTCCTGCGAACCTTCGGCTGAAGATGCTGGCGTCACCGCTGGTGGCACAGCACGTCTACGTATGCGTGCAACAAAAAGATAGAAGAGGATGAAACCCAATACGATAAGCAGAAGTGTCAAAACGCGGGTGAAATCCAAACCTCCAGAAGTACCAGGATAGAGATACACGTCCTCAACAGCCGCGAAGAGCTGGTTGTTGTCGCTCCCACCAAGGCTCAGGGCATAGACAGCCCGCCCCCTGGGAAGTCCCGGTCCCACACCCTGCCAGTTCTGAGCACTATCGGTGCTACGAAAAGCCCCCTCGCTTGTCGCGAGATAGACCGTTGTAGGGGTACGAAAATCTAACATGATCTGATTGATCGTTGTTCCAGCCAGCGATTCCTGATACTTACGCCAATGGGCCCCATCATCCTGCGAATAGAAGATACCGTGACTTGTGCCACCGAAGACCAGATTCTCCTGTCCCCCACTTGCAGCCGCCGGAACGGCCGTCGTAAAACTCAGGCTCGCAGGTATGCCATTGGTAAGCACCATCCAGTTTCCCCCATTATTGGAGGAGCGATAAAAACCTGTTGATGTGGTAGCCCACAATTGATGCAGAACGGGATCATAAACTAACGATCTGATCGGTTGTGCGGTGGGCAATCCTGATCCGTTCGCCACTTGCCAGTGACGGCCATCATCATGGCTGCTAAAGACCCCGTGTCGGGCTGTTCCCAGATAAGCAATATTTTGAGAGCCATAATCAAATGTCAGGGCAGTATAGTTATCGTTCGGCAGGCCGCTTTGAGCCGTGCTGAGCAAGCTCCAGCTTTTCGCGCCGTCGCCACTTTCAAAAAGCCCGGAGCTGGTCGCGGCAAAGAGGTTTTTATTGGAGGCATCAAAAGCCAGCGCCTCAATCGCTCTGGGAGTAGCCGTCGTCGTCGAAAGAGGGTTCCAATGCAGCCCCCCATCGGAACTGCGATAGATCCCATTCTGAATATCCCCCGCGTAAATAATCTGCGGATTTTGAGGATCAACGGCAAGCGTATGAATATGCTGGTGCTGTAGACTGCTGATCTGCCAGCTTCCACCAGAAGCAAGCAGTCCTGTACTGGTCCCACAACCGGCCAACAGAAAAAGGCTCAAGGTCGCCAGCAGAAGCGCCCAAAATCGACCCGAACCGGAGCAATAACTGAGATTTTTCACGACAAAATACCCGACTATCTACTTTTGTCATCCAGCGGTAGCCAGTGGACAGATCTCGAAATCCTATCCGACCACATTTTCCTCCACAACTCTGCCCAACTAGCTGCCTGGTCTGCTAGTCCTGCCGTCGAATCACACGGCGCATATACACAACGGTCTCATGAATTTCATGGCCCTTTGGCAGCTTCAGGTTTTTATTGTCCTGTGGCATCAGCACATTGCGCAGATCACTCATTGCAGGCAAGGCAGGCACAGCACTCCTGGAGGGGCGCGCTAGACGTGTTATCAGGCCACGGCGCAGCATTTCCAGGCCGAAACCAACGGCCAGGGCCCCGACACCTGCCGCGATGCGAGGAAGCTGTGGCCCATTCAGGGCCGGAAGGTTAGGACGTACAGTTACCAGGCTGGTCGAGGGAACTGAGAGGTCCGAGCCGCACTTGCGACAATACAGATCATTATCTTGAGTGCCTGCATTACACTTAGGGCAAAGCATACTATTTCTCCTCC
>DASSXK010000320.1:0-4818 GCA_035703945.1 Ktedonobacteraceae bacterium
TGGGGGGCGACGCTCTGTATGAATTGAGTGGCTATCCAGCCGGCGCGGGAGCAGGCTTTAGCCGTTTGCATTTTACAACCTTTGCCTATCCAGATGAATGGGGCTTTACCTCGCAGAAAAACAACCCACCGACGTTTTTTGCCAATTATGCCCAGGATTTCGACCCCCTCCATCAACATAAAGCGTCTCCTTACGGGTATACACGCCCAACAAATGATGCCATTCTTAGCTACGATGCCCTGAATACGTTGCTAACGGGCTGTGGGAGGGTCTTATCAACGAATAAGACGCATGTGGTGCGAGAAGATCTCAGACAAGCCCTGGCAGGCATTACAGGGGCACAGGCGATCCAGGGGGTGAGTGGCAGGATTGCCTTTGATCAAAATGGTGATCCAATCGATAAAGCTCTGGTGATATTGGTTGTTAGTCCACAAGGGTATATCCAGCTTGAATCCCTTCAGGGACATTTTCTTTTGCCATAACAGTTTTGTGAGAGAAGTAACAGGAAGAAGCACAGGGCCGCTCAGTTAAAAGAGCAAAGACCTTGTGCTTCTTCACTGCTGTAGTTTTTGTTGGATTTCTGCGGCTGAAAGCCCTTCGATCTCCACGACCTTCTGTCTGGCTGTAGTACCGCGAACCACAGTGACCTGACGTTTGGGCAGGTCAAGTTTTTCTGCCAGCAAAGAGATCAGGGCGGCATTGGCGGCCCCATCCACCGGGGGAGCCGTTAAGCGGGCTTTGAGCGCCCCCTGTTCCCATTCCAGCACGTTCTTGCTGCTCCGAGGGATGACCTTGACCGAAATCAACATACTTGCAACTACCAGCCAACTGGTAGTGCCTGAAGCAGCAGTACCTGTAACGTTGCTAGCAAGAACCAGGTAATTAAAAACGAAAGGTCGAAAAATCCGACCGGTCGTACAACCCGGCGAACTGGGCTAATGAATGGATCGGTCACACGTGCGCAGAAACGGATAATTGCGTTGCGCTCGTCAATTCTGAACCAGGATGCAATCATCCGAACCAACATTGCGATAATCACAAAGCCAATGCCAAAGGAAATGAGTATATGCAAAATGCCACTGGTCATAACACATTACTCCTGAACTGTACGGACCTCAACAACGGTGAAACCGAAGAGTTTGCGCCTGAAGATTTCTGTCACGCGTACGCCCTTTAAGTCTGGCAGGGTTGTGACATATTTTTGAACCAGTTCACCTAAGGGACGAGCGGCCATCAGGCCGGTGATAGATGCTGCGGCTGTCGATGCAGCGCGGGTGCGATTTTTTTCGGATGCCATACCGAGCATTGTGCCGATGGTGGCTAATGAAATTCCTACAACCAGGTTGGTGCCACAGTTAGGATGGATGGCTAGCTCAGCCTCTCCTGCCTGCAATCTCTGCAACGCTTGATCGAGGGCATGTCGCAGCGTTCCCAGATCGACATCTCCAAAGATGATAAAGCCCTGTGAGCTAGAGCGAGCACTGATCTGGAGATTAGGGACCATGCCGCTAAGAATGGTGACGGTGGCATGTTCCAGGGCGTGATTCTGTCGCACTCGTCGTCCAAAGAGTATATCGTCTACTTTCATTATTTTTTTCTTTCCTTGCCTGATATATTGTTTATTTATACGTTCTTTCGCCAAAAATTGCTCTACCGATACGAACCATCGTTGCCCCTTCGGTAATTGCTACAAGATAATCATCGGTCATTCCCATCGAAAGATGCTGCCAGGAAGCCTGGGGCAGTTGATCGCGAAGCCGGTCGCGCAGAAGTCGCAGGCGGCGGAAGACTGGCCGCACCTCCTCTGGATTCTCTACCCTGGGGGCGATAGTCATCAAGCCCTGAATCTCAAGGTAGGGTAGCGTCAGGATCTGGCGGGCCAGCTCGGGGGCTTCCTCCAGCGTCATACCTTCTTTGCTTTCTTCGCCCGAAACATTTATTTGTAAGAGGACTGCTTGTTGCTTTCCATGCTCCTGGGCATGGCGGTTGAGTACGTTGGCAAGGTGCAGGCTGTCCAGACTATGAATACAGGCAAATGAACCAACAACCTTGCTGGCTTTATTGCTTTGTAGATGTCCGATCATGTGCCAGTTCAGGTCCTCCGGTTGAGAGGCCGCGATTTTAGGTAGGGCGTCCTGAACCTTATTCTCGCCAAAATCTTTGAGCCCCAGGCGGTAGGCCTGTTGTACGAGCTCCAGGGGCATGGTTTTAGAGACGGCGATCAGCGTGATGTCTTCTGGCGCTCGCCCTGCCTGGTCGGCTGCGCGGGCGATCTTCCGTTGAACATTCTCAATGTTTTCTGCTAATTGTGCCTCTTCCATGTCTTGCCTTCTATTCGTGTAATCTATGCTTTCACCAGTGCTTCATTCCCACTCAGGAATGGCGGCTGAGAAGGACTGGGAAACGCCCGGCTTTACCATTCTCGCCACGATGGGAATAAAAATCCTGGACGTTACAGCGTGTACAGATGCCTGCAACTTCGATCTGTGCGGGCGGAAGACCGGCTGCCAGCAATTGTTGACGGTTAGTCTCCCACAGGTCCAGGTGAAGGCTGGAATCTTGCTGATCATTTTTTGATTGTAAAACAAATACGGCTGAGGCCTGTACGAGGTTGCGCCTGGGGGCCAGCGTTGGTCGATCTTCGAACTCTTCCGTGCCCATAAATAGGCGCTGAACCTGCTCGGAAACCTCGTAGCAGCAGAGACCAATTGAGGGTCCAATGCCCGCGTAGAGATCCTGGGGGCGCGTGCCAAATTGTTGCTGCATCGCTTCGACAGTTGCGATGACGATGCCTCTGGCAGTGCCTCGCCAGCCCGCGTGGGCCAGACCTGTCGCATGGTGAACAGGATCATAGAATGTTACGGGTACGCAGTCCGCGAAGGACATCGCCAGCGTAACATCAGGCTGATTTGTAATGATAGCATCCGCTTTTCGCCTGGGTTTAGCTGTCCAGATGAGCCGCTTCCCGTCCATCTGATAGGAAAAGCGTGCCCATTCGTGGCCCCAATCTTCCCAGCTCTGGGGCTCCAGTGTTGAGACCTGATCGCCGTGAACCTGCCAGACCGTCGCGCAGGGATATTCTTCTATATCCAGCGTTTGTAGTGCCAGGAAGCGATTGCGGATAACATGCTCTACATTGTCGCCACTGCCATAGGAGGTGTTCAACCCCTCGAAAGGTGGCTCACTATAGCCACCATGCCGCATAAAAACACCGTGTGTTAACTCTGGAAACTGCTTGTAATGTTCAAATTGTAGATAACGTACCTGATCCTGCTGCTGTTTGATCACCATGTTCCCCTTCAGCATATAGATTCACGCTCTATTGTAGCACAGTTGGCTATTCAGCGACGCTGTGCCGATTCCTGGAGGGACAATGACACTAGCCGCAGGCCGGAGTAGCAGAAGGTACACTGAAGTCAGACACCTGCCAATTTCCCTGGCTATCTTTTTGCAAGGTAAGGCTGAGATTATATTTGGCGAGTTTCTGGCGATTGACAATATAGATATAATCACGCCTGGTACTTTGCCCGCTTGAGTTGAGCTGGCTAAAGCCCACGATATTCCCCTCACAGCGATCCTGTTGCAGCGATTGCTGTATAAATTGGTCGCGTGGCAACTGGGACGCCAGCGAAGGCGTGAATTTAGCGTAGGCCTGATTATAATTGTGACTTTCTATCGCTTGCATAAAGTCATTGCTAACAATCGTTGCTTGCTGAATATCCTGGCTGGTGCTTGGACCGCTATTCCAGATGCTTGTGACTGATTTGACCAGGTTTACCCCCGCGAAACTCAGACCACAGGCCAGAATGGCGCATAATGCCAGCGAGACACCTAGAGCTATCAGCCCACGTTTTAAGCCTTTGCCAACTTTGCGTGGGGCCGTGGTGAGCCTTGGGGAGAAACCCATCCCGAATGGTAGCGGGATAGGTGGGTGCAGCGCCAGCTCAAAAGCCCGCGCAAACTCTTCGATGCTGCGGTAACGTTGGCGCGGATCTTTGTTCAGGCCTTTCATCACGACCTGCGAGACGGCCGGGGGAATATGTAACTCAGAAGGATTTAATACAGGTGGGGGCGAAGAGATCTGCTGCGAAATGACCTCAAAGTAGGTGCCTTTGAAAGGCTTACTTCCAGTCAACCACTCATATATGGTGATAGCCAGTGAATATTGGTCGCTTGCCAGGACAGGATGTCCCTGGATCTGCTCAGGTGGCATGTAGGCCATTGTGCCAACGACATTTCGCTGTGTCTCATCGTCCAGGGCAACCTCATTGCCTGTGCTTTTGGCGAGCAATGCTATGCCGAAGTCGCTCAGGACCAACGTGTTATTGGCTGAGATCAGCATGTTTTCAGGCTTAACATCCCGGTGGATGAGCTTTTTGTTATGGGCGTACTGAAGTGCCGAGGCCATTTGTTTGACATAACTCAGGATTGTTTCGGCTGGAACGCGGGTTCCT
Source organism: Ktedonobacteraceae bacterium (assembly GCA_035703945.1). Classification (GTDB taxonomy): domain Bacteria; phylum Chloroflexota; class Ktedonobacteria; order Ktedonobacterales; family Ktedonobacteraceae; genus DASSXK01. The sequence continues at coordinate 4,455 of DASSXK010000320.1, forward strand.
TTGGGATGGCGTTGACGCAAGTTGCCGTTGGGGGCGTACTCCATGACGAGGAAAGGTGTTTGCTGCTCGATATCGAAATCCAGAACGCGGACAATGTGTGGGTGGTTCAGGTGGGCAATTGTTTGCCCTTCGGCACGGAAATTTTCGATCTCTTCGCCTATGAGCTGAGCGTGCAAAATCTTGATGGCGGCCTGCGTTCCCAGGTGGATGTGTTCTCCCAGGTAAACATCTGCGAAGCCACCATGTCCCAGTAGTTTCTTAAGTTTATAGTTTCCAAGCTGGCGACCTGATTGGTCCGGTGCCTTCTGTTCACCTCTTGACATGTAAAACCTCGCCTGCTCCTTTTTTCTACACCAACATATCT
>DASSXK010000326.1:0-8651 GCA_035703945.1 Ktedonobacteraceae bacterium
GTGCGGGTCCGATTACGCAAATAGCGGTCGCGTGTATTGATGCACCTGCGACTGCGGCTGATAATGAACGGACTCCTTGCGGAGCCTGTCGGCAATGGATGGCCGATCTGGCGTCTGGAGCGACAATTTATATCGATGGGATCGCTCGCGATTTTACAATTGCTGACCTTTTACCTTTTGCTTTCGGCTTATAAGCCTTACAAGAACAGGGTCTATTTTCTACTCTGTGAGGGAAGTGTGAGTCGCAAGGGCACTCTCGTGCCGACTGAAAGCTTTGTAAGCAGGCAAGATAGCAGGAGTGGTCTTGGTGACTTTTTGTGAACTTCACAAACGCTTTCAGTCAGCGACTTGAAAGGTTTTCCGGACCATTTTGTGAGCTAATTCTGACCGTATTACTCTTGACATAAATAGTCAACTTGTGTACTCTATGATTCCTGGGATAATTTGTAGCCAAGAACGAGCAGCATTGCGTCTCTATCAACTTACGAATTTGCAATGGCATGTAGTGTTAATTTTGTAACGCAACCTGAGCAGCAAGGCTTTCAATTTATTCAGAAGGAGTCTCTATGCCAGTACGCGCGAGCGCGCACTATGGTACCATTCCTGAGCCTCTAACTCCGGCTCTTAAAGCCAGTGATTATTCTGACTACTCGCGACGACAGCAAAATCCTTTTGCCCCTGGTGCACGTTCCTCTTCTTTCTGTATAGCCACTCATTTTTACTCTCAAGTTCACTCTGGCTATTTCTCATTGATTGGAAGCGAAGTGTCTCCTCTAACATAAGGGGAAGGAGCTTTAAACATGTCGTCACCGTTTACACTTGGTATCGAAGAAGAGTTTCAGATGGTGAATCCACATACCAATCAACTGGCCTCGTATATTCATCCACTGATGGATAAAGGGGAGCGGTTGTTTGGTGAGAAGATGAAGCCAGAGATGCTCCAATCGACGGTTGAGTTAATTACTGGTGTCTGTCCAAGTATTGCCGCTGCCCGCCTGGAAGTAACACAGTTACGTACAATGTTGGCACAGTTGATTCAGCAAGAAGGTCTGGCTTTGATCAGCGGTGGGACGCATCCGCTGGCCCACTGGCAAGATCAGGATCGCACAGACTCTCCTCGCTATATCGAGCTAGAAGATGAATTTCAGGATGTAGGACGTTCCATCTTAATTTTCGGGATGCATGTGCATGTGGGTATTGAAAGTCGTGAGTTGTCGATCAATATCATGAACCAGGTTCGGACCTGGCTGCCCCATATTCTGGCGCTGTCTTCCAATTCGCCTTTCTGGGGTGGACGGTATACGGGCCTTAAATCATATCGCACGGTTGTCTGGAAGCGCTTCCCGCGTAGCGGAATGCCGGATGTTTTCTCAACTATTGAAGATTACGATCGCTACATCAACTCCCTGATCAGGACGGGTTGCATTGATAATGGGAAAAAGATCTGGTGGGATATTCGCCCGCATCCGTTTTTCCCGACGATTGAGTTTCGTATCTGCGATATGCCAGCCACCCTTGAGGATACTCTGGCTTTGGCCGCGCTGTGCCAGGCGCTGGTTGCCAAATTAACCTGGCTGTATAAGCATGGGATGGAAGCGCATACCTTGCCTCGTGGTTACATTGAGGAAAATAAATGGCGTGCGATGCGCTATGGCCTGGATGCCGAGGTGATTGACTTTGTTAATTACCGCACGTTAAGTATGCGCGACGCCATTCATGGTCTGCTTGACTTTGTTGATGATGTTGTTGATGACCTGGGTAGTCGGCGCGAGATGTATTATCTGCGCAGGCTCCTGGATGGCCCGGACGGAACCGGCGCTGATAAGCAGATAGCTGTCTACCATGAAACTGGGAGTATCGATGCCGTTGTTGAGCATATGGTGCACCAGACGATGCAGGGCATCAGTCTTGACTCGGTGGAACATACATTAGCCAGCTAAAAAATATACTCATAGCTCCAAGCTATCTGGAGCGCCGGCCGTTGCGCTTCAGCAGGGGAACATTGTTTCCCCTGCCTCTCCCTATTTTCCCCTAAACTTCCCTTCCTGGTCTTTTGCGATTTTTCTGTTTTGTCACCATTTCAAAGCTGATATACGTGTATGTTTTAACATTGGCTCTTGCATTCACTTTCCAAATATTACCACTCCTGAGTTGAAGCCCAATATTTATTTTTGCGGTCTGGCTCGCTTATTTTGCCTGTTGAATATTATATTCTTGATTAGTCAATCTTGATTGAGAAGATGCCGCCTGCGGCGGCGAGGGGAGGGGGGGAAGTAGCGGGGCACAGCCCCGCGCCCCAGGCAAGGGGCTTTGCCCCTTGCAACCCTATTGCTGGTTGCGGGACGGCAGGGGAATGTACCAGGCCAAAGGGGGGAAGTAGCGGGGCAAAGCCCCTTGCAACCCTAAGAGGGCCTCTTTGGAAAAGGGATAGAATTAAGGCGAAGCCCTGCGTCCCAGGCAAGGGGCGAAGCCCCTTGCAACCCTAGAGGGCCTCGTTGGAAAAGGGAGAGAAGCAAGGCTTGGCTCCTTGCAACCCAAAGGGGGCCTCGTTGGAAAAGGGAGAGAAGCAGGGCAATGGGCTGTGCCTCCACTATTTAGAAGGAGCTGAACTATGTCATCAGCACGCTTTACCTTAGGTATTGAAGAAGAATTTCAACTTATTGAGCAAGATTCAGGCGATCTTTGTTCTTGCTTCCAATCAATTCTGGAGAAAAGTTCGCCAGATTTAGAGGATAATATTAAGCCGGAGCTGCTTCAGTCCACAGTTGAGATGATTTCGGATGTTTGTCCCGATATTGCGGAGGCTCGCAAGGAGCTGCATAGCCGGCGGGCCCGACTTTTACGCCTGGTGGAATCTGAAGGGAAAGGCTTGATTAGCTCCGGAACCCATCCAACCGCTCACTGGCAGGATCAGGAGCGAACTGAAAATGAGCGTTACGATGAGATGGAGCAGGAATATCAGGACGTGGGGCGCTCGCTGCTGATCTTTGGGATGCACGTCCATGTCGGGGTTGAGGATAAAGAGCAGGCGATTCTGTTGATGAATCAGTTGCGAACCTGGCTGCCGCACCTGCTGGCGCTGTCTTCCAATTCGCCTTTCTGGTCGGGACGCGATACCGGCATAAAATCGTATCGTTCGGTGGTCTGGAAGCGCTTCCCACGCAGCGGTATGCCCGATACATTTGCGTCCTGGCGAGATTTTGAGTACTACGTCAAAACGCTGGTTGATCTGCAATGCATCGATAACGGCAAAAAAATCTGGTGGGATATTCGCCCGCATCCTTTCTTTGATACGCTTGAGTTTAGAATCTGCGATATGCCGGGGACGTTTGAAGATACGATGGCCCTGGCGGCCTTGTGCCAGGCTCTTGTCGCAAAACTAAGCTGGCTGCATAAACATAATATGGAAGTTCGTTCTTTGTCACGGGATTTGATCGATGAGAACAAGTGGCGAGCAATGCGCTATGGTCTGGATGCCGAGGTGCTGGACTTTGCGCAACGTCGCCAGGTTGGGATGCGCGACTCTATTCATCAACTTCTGGATTTTGTGGAAGATGTGGTTGATGATCTGGGCAGTCATCGTGAGATGAAACATCTGCGCTTAATGCTGGAGCCTGGCCAGGGCAGCGGCGCGGATCGTCAACTGGCGATCTATCGGGAATCGGGTGGAGATATGCATAAAGTTATCAAGTTCCTGAATCAGCAGGCCAGGGAAGGGATTCTGCGGGACGAGCCGATCCACTAAGTTTGCCTGGAAATCGCCAGGCGTTGGGAGCGTGAGGGCAGTCTTTTCATGGCACGAGGTCCCAATTGATTGCCCGGCTGCATTGAGAATGTTATAATTGCACTTACGGCATTCAATCACCATTAGCAGCATTCGTTGAATTTGATAAGCTATTCACTTCGCTGACTGAACGCGCTTCAGAAGCCAGGGCGAACAGTGCTAGAAACGATCATCGTTGAAGCTTTCCAATGCTGGTTGCTTAGAAAGCGTTCAGTAGGCGCGAGAGCGCCGTTGGGAAGTGTCTTTAAATAGCAAACCATATTTGGAGAAGTGCGTGACCAAAGGCATTAACTCAAAGGTGTCGGGAGGAATCTGTCAATGAATACCAACATTTTTCCGACCTGGTTTAGCCTGATTAGCTATGGCGGACTTGTGTGTAGTGCCTTTACTCTGGTATGTTGCGTCTTATACGCCTTTCCACTTCGGCGTGGCAGTATCCGCCGGTTTATTGTGGCGATTGCCTGTTGCGTGCTCTCCGTGCTGCTTCTCCTGCCTGCTTTTATCTGGTATAGTGTGCGTTTTGATCAGCCCAGGGCGATGATAGTCAGCAGCGAAATGATAGGTGCGCTGGCGTATCTGATTATTTGTGGCTGGATCTTTCCGCTGGGTGTGGTGGTGGTTTACGCGTTTTTCACCGCGCCGCGCAAGGTTCGCAATACAGCTCCTGTGCCTCGTGCGGGAGGGCCGGTCACGATTCCAAATCCTGAAATGATGCCGCTGCTGTATCAGCGTCGTCCCGGTGTGCCGGTGCCCTTTGTCTTTGATGAGGAGACGCCCTGGGGCTGGCTGGAGCACCTGGAGGGTCGCTTAAAAGGGCAACGGTTGGAGCTTAAACGAATCGTTATTTCGTTGGGGCGCGATGAGGAAAATGATATCTGGCTCGATGATGATATGGCCTCGCGTCACCATGCCGATCTGACCTGGAATCAGGGCAGTGCTTTTGTGACGGACTGCCAGAGTATGAATGGTGTGCAGATCAATGGGCTGCGGGTGCTGGGTATTGCGCCTATCGGGCAACATGAGGTTCTGCAAATCGGGACGCATCGCCTGCTGTTTGAGTTTGCCAATGCACCCGAAAAGATCTCGCCTGAAGATGATCCTTTGCTCAGGCATGTACGCGGGGCTCATCGCTTCTCCGAGCATGGTACGGGGATGATCTCCAGCAAGGCCAGCGATCATGGATTGCTGGAAGATCCTGCCAGAGATCTTTTTAATGATATGACACCTGCGACCCCCTGGCTTGAGACTGGCGAAGTGCCGCTGCCCTCTGCGAAAGCCTCTGCCCTGATTCCTGCGCAAGAGGTGCCAGCGGGAGCTTTTGTGATCCGCGACGGTGATCTGGCGGGCAAGATGTTTCCTCTGGATCGTCCGACGTTGACGATTGGCCGAAGTTTTGAGAGCGATGTCGTGATGAATGATGTGTCGCTTTCGCGCCTGCACGCTCAGGTGCTGCGTCAGCAGGATGGGGAATATATCCAAGATCTTGGGAGCCGCAATGGCACAACAGCCAATGAGCAGCGTTTGAGCGGCCCCTATCGCCTCACATTTGGGGATCATCTTTGCCTGGGCAATATCCACGTTGATTATATTTCCCTGGAAGAAGCAAAGAGTGCCAACTTGCCTGCGGTTACTCTCCCACCCCTGATTCGCCCCCATAGCAGCGTTGTGTCGCTTCACCTACCAAGCAGGCATTAGACCTTCCAGGAAGGCGGGCTTATTCCATTTGGAGATGGGCCAGGCCATGTTTGGCAAGAATTGGTTTGCCGTGTCCGGGATAGACATAATTGATATTTAAGTTGCGCAATGTAGAAATAACTTCGCGTAGCTCGCTGCGATTGGCCCGTGCGTTGGCGCGAACAATCGGCTCTCGGCGATCAAAGGTTAGAATGGTGTCTCCAGAGATCAGTTCAAAGCTAAAAGGATTGTACAGGCAGAGGCTTTCGGGCGTATGAGCGGGACAGGCCACAACCCGCCAGTTGGGATGTCCCGGCAGACCCATAACGTCATCCAGCCAGATGTCAATTTGATTGAGGTGTTGCTGGTAATGAGGGGCGAATAAATCAAACGGCGAAAGCATATGAGGAAACACCTGTTCAGCCAGATGGTTCATATTTGGCAGACCTCGACTGTTTTGTCGTTCCAGGTCGGCCAGTTGCCTGGTAACTGAAGATGCGGCCACAGGCGCATTGGTGCGTTTTCTGAGTGCTCCCATGCCGGAAATATGGTCTTGATGAAGATGTGTCAATACAATCAGATCGATCTCCTCAGGAGAGCGATGCAAATAATGGAGTAGATAATCCAGGAGTAGATGGACATTTAACGGTGAGCCAGGATCTACAACGATCAGGCGGCCATCGTCGATAAGATAGGTATTGGCAATTGAAAAGCGATCTGTAATAGTGTGTACCTGTCGGTCAGGTTGTGGCATTCTCGGTGTGAGCTGCTCCTGCGATAATGCGGTATCCACGCTGATCCTCCAAAAAAACAGAATTGTCTGACCTTCTTGATATGTTATCATTTATGGTCAAGAGCTACCCTCATTTTTATCTCAGCGTAAACCATACGGGGAAGGGCCTTGAAGCGGTATTTGCATTTTGTGGTCAATTGAATATTTCTGTATTTACATGTTATAATTAGAGAAAGTTTTCAGAAGACAGATCCCAAGGAATTGGATTGGTTGTGTCTGACCCCAGCTCCGCTCCATTACCTATCCTGACTGACCCTGCTGGAAAAGCACTTATATTTGTTTCGTACCGAAATCCCTGATCATGGTTTTTCTTCTCTCCTTTACTTGTACGTCTTTTCCTTCTTTTCACACCGTTGTTATTGGAGCCAAAGTCAGCAAAGGGAAAATTTTCGATGATGTCCAACGAAGGGTACCAGGACCGCGTATTGGTCTGCCGCGATTGTGGCCAGGATTTTACATTTAGCGCTGGAGAGCAGGCATTTTATGCCAGTCGGGGATTAACGAATAGTCCGGGCCGCTGTGCTTCGTGCCGTGCTATCCGCAAGTCTCAGCAAGGAGGGGGTCCTCAACAGCGACCTCGCACTGAGATGTACCCAACCATCTGTGCCTCCTGTGGCCGTGAGACGACTGTCCCATTTATTCCTCGTGAAGATCGACCTGTGTATTGTAGCGACTGTTACCAGGCCCAACGGGCGAATCGCGCACCGCGCCAGCAGGACTATTCCTACAATTATGGTTCATCTGAGGAGAGCCAGGGGAATAGCTGGGGACGAAATAGCAACCGGGATAATCGAGGCGGGCGTGAACGCCGCAATAATCGGAGCGAACGAGACTACTCCTGGTAGAGGATAGGTGTTCACCTTAGCAAATAGTAATGGAGGGCTGTCAGTTTATACTGGCAGTCCTTCTTTGCTATAGTAGAGATTGATTCAGCCGCGTGAGGAGCCTATGTATGGTATACTTGATTCCAAGCTATCTAACTCTGCAAGCACTTATTTTTATATTCCAGTTTTCATTTTCTGATGGAGAAGTGGAGTACCGGGGGAACGAGAAGCAAGTCCTATTCCAATAGCAGCAAAAACGCCATACCGGCATTGCCATTCTCGCGAGTTGAAGAAAGGAGACGGCGTATCCCTCAGAAATTTCTGATGTGGATTTTTGCGCCGCACAGCATTTATGACACAAGCCGATGCAGGCTCCTGGCCGCATTATACGTATATTGTGCCTCAGATCTATACCAGTGCAAAGGTACGTCTGGTGGGATTGGGCAATTACGCCCCCTCAGGTACGATCACAAACGAGTTCTTCGCGTATATTTCTACCAGCCTGGGTGATTCGCGTAGTGCCAGCGACCTGGAACGTGTGACTGGTCTGAGCACGCGCCATGTGCGGGCCAGTACCCTGGAGCTTTGTCGCAGGATGGCGGGCGAAGATGCTCCCGGCCTGATCGATGGAGAAAATCCCGATGCAACCGAAAGCCTGGTCGATATGGCAGTGATTGCCGCCCGCCGGGCTCTGGCCAGCGCCGGACGAGATGTCTCTGAAGTTGATACCGTGATTGGGGCGTCCTCTTCCGATAACGATGCCTTCCCAACGGTGGCGGGTCTGGTCCAGCAACGCCTGGGCATTAAGACCGTTCGAGCAACCATGTTAAAAGGAGCCTGTGCCTGTCAGACCGAGGCCTTCCAGATGGCCGCCGAGGTGCTTGTAGCCAGTTCTGCAAAGTTGCTACTGCTGGTGACGGCTGAGGGCCTGTTGCCAAATATCATGAATGTTCTCGATTGGAAGACCAGTTCGCTTTTTGGCGAGGGGGCAGCCGCCTTCTTGCTTGAGAAAGTCGAAGACGAGGATTCCACAACCTATGTCATCAACGGGTCCGATGCCAACCAGGGGCCAGCCCTTCTTTATCAGACGCCACTGAGAAAAGATGTGGTTGAGATGGCCGAGATTGATAGCAAGATGCGTCGTCTGTATCGCGAGGGCAAAGGGCAGGAGTTGAATAAGATCCTGGCCGAGTACCAGGTTGGCTACACAAAGATGAATGGCAAAGAGGTCTTTCGCGAGGCCCCACGCGCCATGGCGGAGTCCGTCGATGCGCTTCTGCGTCACTCTGGTTTGAGCCATGACGACATCAAGCATATCATCCCGCACCAGGCCAATTCGCGTATCACCCGTCGGCTTGGCGATCTGCTCGTGCATGACTATGGTTGGCCCGAGTCAACTTCTGAGAAACTGGTGGACAATTTCCGCTACTATGGCAACCTCTCGAATGCCAGTATCGCGACGGCGATGGTCGAGCTGCTGCGCCAGGGACGCCTGAAAGAAGGCGATTGGATGGCGCTTCCAGCCGTTGGTGGTGGTATGAACTATGGCTGCTGGCTGGTTCGCTTCCAGGGCCTA
>DASSXK010000378.1:0-4441 GCA_035703945.1 Ktedonobacteraceae bacterium
GAGCGCAAAAGCTGTCTGGGGCAGTCGGGGCAACCCTGTCAGAGAAGTCCTTGGGAGACAGCAGGCGCTGGCCGTGCTGGGTCTATCCCCTGGTGCCTCAAAAGAACAGATCAAGCGGCGTTATCGGACGCTGGCAAAGCAATATCATCCCGATCGTGGCGGCGATCAGCAAAAGATGCAACAACTTGTTGCGGCGTATGAGTTGTTGATGAAAAGTTAAGCGAAAGCTCCTAAGGTAGGAGTGCGCCGCAGTTGTTGCAATATTTCTTGCCCGGGCGAGCCCGGACCCCACATTGGTCGCAGTAAATTGTCTCGCCATGTTGTACCGCCGGAGCTGGTTGGGGATTGGCGGCAGGTTGCTGATACGTTTGTGGCTGCGGTTGCGCGGCAGGCTGTGGAGCTGTTTGTGGTTGTTGGACCGGTTGTTGATATTGTTGTGGTTGTTGATAGGATTGTTGGGGTGGCTGTTGGGGAACTCCCTGGTTTGTGGCCTGATTGTTTGACATTTGCCCATGTTCGTTGGATGTTTGCAGTGTTTCTTGCACAACTTTTGCGGCTTTCAAGGCCATTCCACCCAATGCTCCGGCGATTTTGATGCCTTTGGCGATATCATCCATATCTTTCTTCAGACGATTGGTTGGAGGGAGCATCGTGGAATCGGAGACCTTCTCAAAGTAGTTTGGCCCCATTTGTATGCCTGTGCCTGCTCCGGCGACCTGGGCTTGTTCTTGTGTACCATCTGAAAAGTGGAATGTGAGTTGATCCCCTTGCAGGTTGAAGCTCCCCTCCCGGCGGATCTCCGGGGCTGAGATACTGGCCTGCTGGCCGCTAGCAAGTGATTGGGCCGCGTTCGCCAGGCGGCTGCGTTCCTGGGTGATAAACACAAAATGTCCATCGGGATAAAGCGTCAGGCGATCCAGGCGCGACGTAAAGTAATCCAGTTTAAGGATTGAGCGATGAACACATTCATACTGGCCTGTAATCGGCTTTATCATAACGCACGCTGCCTTTCCAGAACGTCTGGCGACCAAAAATCCTGATCATGGATATTATATCACCTCGCATCTTTCAAGCATAGAGCGTATCTCGGACCCCCTTGTTGGTCAGCTAAAATGTCCTGTGATCCCTAAAGATCGATCATATCTTGAGGCAGATCCTCCGCTGAGCGAGTCGCGCTACTAAACGTGATCGAATTTTTAGAAAGCCGCAGAGCCTGGTCCAGGATCTCTTCCCCCTCAATACTTTTTCCGCGCTTGAGCAAGTGACGTCCTAAAAGATTATGCGCATGGATCTTAGCCGCGACCCGATCGGTCGGGTTCAGCTCTGAAATTGCCAGACGGAAAGCCTGCTCAGCCTCCGTATCGTACAGATCAATCGTTTCCAGAATACGCCCCTGCATCATATAGGCCTCGGCCCGTCTCAGAATATAACTATATTGAGCGGCCTCTTGAGCCAACCTGGCTACTTCCAGCGCGGCCTCGTAGTTACTCGCCTCCAGTTCAACGCCAGCAAGATAACAGGCGGCGGCAGAAATCACATTGGCGGCCTCTTTCAGGCGAGGTGTCGGGTGATTCTGATCATGCATAAATTCACGGAATGTTGGTAAACAGGTATCAAGGACCTGCTGTAGATCCTCGCGAGCCTCGTCGAGATGACCAAGTGCCTGCTTTATCAAACCGATGTCGCAGCTCAACAGGGCGGCCCGCATTTGTTCCCCGATGGCCTTATAGAGCGCGATCGCGCTTCGTGTATGTTCAAGTGCGATCCCCATGCTTACGTGACGTTGGGTGGCATGGAGCTTGGTATCGGCCTGCTCGAAAGAGACCAGGGCGATACCCCAATGGGCTTCCGCAATGTAGTGAAGTGGCGTGTGTGATGTCATCAATTGGAGTGCCATCGTATATTCATCAAAGGCATCATCAAGCTGACCCAGTTCACGACATGTTGCGGCCAGGTGCAAGTGCAGCGAGATTGCCTCCATCAGATGCTCAGAGCCAATGAACTCAGGCAATACCGTAATTGCATATAAAAGATCTTTTTGAGCATTGAGAAATTGACGGAAATGAAAGTACGCTTGCCCACGTAAGACAGCGATCCGCCAGCGTAGAGAATAGGGAACGCGTGCAAGATTGAGAACTTTTAGCAGATCTAACGCCGCCCGGACCTGATTTTTTTCAAGAAATTGGACCGCCAGCACGCGCTGATCCTCGCATTGACGATAGCGCTGGGCCTCAGCTTCAGTTTCGCGGTGCTGACGTGCCAGGACGATGAGATCGTCAAGAGGCAGTTTTAGTTGATCCGCTAAAAAATGTAAACTATCCATCGAAGGATCGACGCGATTGCGTTCAATTTGAGAAATCAGGCTGGTGCTGTAGCGATTTCCAGCCACCTCTGATAAAGACAAATGCTGACTCTGTCGCGCTGCTCTGATCCGTCCCCCCAGTGTATCTGGAGGAACACCTTTTGCTGGTCGTGCCATACCCTCCAAATCATCCTTCCTGTAAATACGCAGCTAAATTACATGCCTTTTTTAACGACTTTTTACATGTAATACAGAGTATAAATGATTATTTGAAAGAACTCAATAGTTGTGTTTAGGTTACATAATGATCATCAGGCTGATCTTGTTTCTGGGGCAATCAGTACTAGATGTGGTATAGAAGCCATCGGATGTGGTATTCTTCTCAATCACAAGGAATGTTCAAAAACCGGCGGCATCCAGATCAAATTCATCAAGAGAGCAGGTGCCAGGACCTTTTTTAAAATTAGAACTTTTGGTCCAATCATCTCTTGACTTTCCATGCACAAGACTGTATGCTGAAAAGGCGACAACTGCAAATTGAAGAGAGGAAACAGGGTAGATGGCTCGTCCCCCCAGGGTATCTCCCGCGACGGAAGAGGGATCTGCGCAAGCGCCAGCTCAATACTCACTTTTTTCGACGGGTAACACAGAAGAAACTTTAGAAACTATCTCGATAAGAACAGAGGCAAAACCAGTAACGCGCTCAAAGAAGACAAACGCCTATTCGGCCGCCGATATTCAAGTATTAGAAGGTATCGCCGCAATTCGACACCGGCCAGGAATGTACATTGGCTCAACTTCCACCTCGGGTCTCCTCCATTTAATCTGGGAAGCCCTGGATAATGCTGTGGACGAAGCCGTGGCCGGATACGGTAAGCATATATGGGTGAATGTGACGCAGGATGGGTGGGTAACTCTCCGTGACGAAGGGCGAGGTCTGCCCTTTGACTCGATGCTCTATCAGGGTGACTATTTGCCGGCCGCGACCGTAATTCTGACCGTCCCTCACTCTGGCGGAAAATTCGCCGAGGGCGCGTATAAGACCGCAGGCGGTCTGCATGGCGTTGGTTCGACTGTAATCAATGCCCTTTCCGAGAAGCTCGAACTGACCATCTGGAAGGATGGTCAAGAATTTACTCAGACTTTTAGCCGTGGCTCAGCGATGCCACACCATATCGTGCCTTGTGATCCAAAACTTCATGGCACGCAACTGCGCTGGCTTTTTGACCATGTTGTGTTTGACGAGGAAGCCTACTATCCGCCCGAGGCGATTGTGAGCCGTATGAAGGCCGCTGCTTACCTTAATCGCAACGTGACGTTCCATTTGAATATATGGGACGATGAAGCCAATCAATCGGTGGAGCAGACCTTTTATTCACGCGATGGCTTGCCCGATTATGTGCGCGACCTGGCGACCGGCACCAGTATTCCCTTGTTTAAGCATGTAATTGCGATGGCGAAAGAGAAAGACACTGTTCAGGTAGAAGTCGCGCTCCAACCAACGGCGGGCTTCAAAATTACTCTGTATAGCTATGCCAATGCTGTACGCACACGCGATGGTGGCGTACACGAAACTGGCTTTAAGGCCGCACTCACCAAGGTCGTCAACGATTATGCTTTAAAGCTGAATGTGATTAAGAGCCGTGAGAAAGAGGGTTTCAAGCCGGAAGTTATTCAGCAGGGTTTGAATGCCGTTATCTCGGTCAAGTTGACCAATCCCCAGTTCCAGGGGCAGACGAAAGATCGTCTGAACAATGCCTCTGTTGAGGGGATTGTGCGTTCAGTCGTGGATGAGGGCCTGAAAGACTGGTTTGAAAATAACACGGCTGCCGGTAAAGAATGGCTGAAAAAAATTCAGCAGATGCAAAAGGCTCGCAACGAAGCTCAGTTGGTTGAAGAACTGGCCAGGGCCGGAACGATGAAAAAGGGCGAGCTAATCGATACGACGCTCTCCAAGAAATTCTTGCGCTGTAACACGAACGATCCTTCCCGCTCAGAGCTGTTTATTGTGGAAGGAGACTCGGCCGGTGGGAGTGCCGGTCAGGGACGTTTCTCCGATTTTCAGGCCGTGCTTAAGCTCAAAGGCAAGCCCCTTAACGTTGCCAGAGCCGATCTCAAGCGAATTGTTGAGAACGAAGA
>DASSXK010000467.1:0-6091 GCA_035703945.1 Ktedonobacteraceae bacterium
CTACACCAACGCAGGTGACACCCACCCCTGTCCCAACTCAGGTACCGCAATCTACCACTCAGATTACACAATTTCCGCAGCAAGTATCGAATGGAGGGCGTGCAACGGTAGTGGTCCATACGCTTCCTGGTGCAACTGTGACGTTAAATGTTGTTTATAACGTACCTGCTTCTCCGGCAAATGTCTCTCCAACCCAGACTGGAAGTGATGGAAATGCAAGCTTTACCTGGCGTGTGCGTGTGTTTTCGATTACCGGGGGAGCGACGGCAACCGTGACAGCAACTGTCACGGATCAGGATGGCAACCAAACGACCTCTGCACCTGTCCAGATTGCGATAAACTAATGGTTTTTTTGAGATATTCGCCTTTATTGCTGCGTATTAACTATTAACTACGATGCAATCTGGGGCGTAAGGTGACTGCGAACAGTGACTTTGCCATGAAAAACACTTCGCAACGGCACTCTCGCGCCTACTGAACGCTTTTCAGGCTAGCAGCACTAGAAGTACTCCTGGTGAAGCGGTAGTAGCAACAATGTGATTAGCTTCTCAAGCGTATTCAGTCAGCGAATTGAATAGCTTATACGGTAGTGTTCCAGGCTGTATTCAGGTATGTACGTTGCTACCATTCTTTCGTCTCCGGGCAGCAGTGTTTCATTTGGATTGGTGACATTCTATTGGGGACGGAACTCAGGGTAGATCTGGTTACTTGTTTCAGGGCAAAGGATAGAACGATCTCATGACTCAAACAAACGAACCCAGTCAGGTGCAGCAGTTAGTTCGGCTCGTTCGGCAGAACATCAGCAGGGTAATTATTGGCAAAGAAAATGTCATTGACCTGTTGATGGTGGCTTTGCTTTGTGAGGGACATGTCCTCATTGAAGATGTACCAGGGATTGGAAAAACCACTCTGGCGAAGTCACTGGCCCGGTCGCTTAACTGTGACTTTCAACGTATCCAGTTTACACCCGACCTTCTGCCTTCCGATATTACTGGCATTACATTTTATAACCAGAAAAAGGGCGAATTCGAGTTTCGTCCCGGACCTTTGCTCTCGCAGATCGTGTTGGCTGATGAGATCAACCGTGCGACCCCACGTACCCAGTCAGCACTGCTGGAAGCGATGGAAGAACGGCAGATCAGTATTGAACGCGAAACCTTTATATTGCCTCGACCTTTTATGGTTATTGCCACGCAGAATCCTGTTGAGCTGGAAGGGACATTTCCTTTGCCGGAGGCTCAGCTTGATCGTTTCTTTCTCCGTCTGCGTCTGAATTATCCCAGTGTTTCTGAAGAGCGTTTAATTTTACAGCGATTCAAAGAGGCTCAGCCTCTGCTAGATCTCCAACCGGTCGTCGATACTGCTCAGCTTCAGACCTTGAATACACTTATCAAACAGATTCGGGTTGATCCAAGCATCGAGCAATATATTGTTGAGATTGTTCAGGCCACACGAGAGCATAATAATGTTGAGCTAGGTGTAAGTCCGCGTGGGACGCTGGCGCTCTATCGAGCTTCACAGGCTCGGGCCGCTGTCGCGGGGCGTGCTTATGTGATTCCGGATGATGTGAAACGCCTTGCTCAGTCGGTACTGGCCCATCGAATGATTGCCAATAGCATGTCCTCGATGCATGGACATGCCCTCGAACAGATTGTGGATGAAGTTGTACATAGCGTCCCGGTGCCTGTGGAACAATGAATAGGAACTGGTATCTGCTAGGAGTCGCGTTACTTCTGGCCGCAATTATTTTTCATCAACCACTGCTGGCTGTGCTGGCTTTTATCCTGGAAGTAATGATTGGCGCCATTGACGTCTGGGATAAATTTTGTTTGCGCGATATTCAGCTTCAACGCCACTTGAGTGAACAAAAAGCCCTGTTTGGCGAACAATTGACGCTATCGCTTTCAATTGAGAATGCCAAGCTGCTCCCGCTTCCCTGGGTTGAAGTTGAGGAGCGTATCCCAGAGAGCCTGGGATTATCCGATCAATATCTTGGCTTGAAGAGTCAGAGCAATGCCCATGTTCTGGAAACCCTCTTCAGTCTGCGCTGGTATGAACGGGTGACACGACGCTATCGCTTTACCTGTGCGGTCCGGGGAGTACATACCTTTGGTCCCACCTTGATTCGTAGCGGGGATCTCTTCGGCTTTATCTCGCATGAGCAAACATTTGAAAAATACACCTATTTGCTTGTCTATCCTTTGATCCTGCCGCTTGCTCGCTTCGGTCTGCCTTCACGCCATCCCTTTGGCATGCGTCGTGCCCCTCGCAGGTTGCTAGAAGATCCTTCACGCGTGATAGGTGTGCGAGACTACCAATTTGGGGATGATTTACGCCGTGTCCACTGGAAGGCAAGTGCTCGCTCTATGCAGCTTCAGAGCAAGATCTATGAGGATACCACAACCTATAATTTGCTCCTCTTTCTGAATATGGTGACAAAAGTGGAGTCCCACTATGGGGTTAGCCCGGAGCTTGAGGAACTGGGAATTTGCGTGGCGGCTTCCATTGCGGAATGGGCCTTGAACGAGGGATATGCCGTTGGCTTGCATGCCAATTCGATTATGTCGCGCCCGGAAGAGGGCCTTTACGGTATCTTAGAAGAGGCCGTAACGACAAATGAGCACCTGGAGCATACGGAAAATCTTCAGGAGACAGTGTTCACGCTGATTCGCAATCGCCGAGTCCATCTAACGCCAGCCAGCAGCGAAGAACAGCGTAGACGCATTATGGAGACCCTGGCACGCATTCAATCCTACTTTGGCTCAAATATTGAGGCGATTCTTGAAGCGGAGCGTCGAAAGATGCCAGTTGGTACGACCGTCGTTGTGATTACCCCGACCCTGGGCGATAAGCTCCTGGATACATTGTTAAAGATAGGACGTTCTGGACACACAGTTACCATTTTGTTGCTTGGAGATCGCATTATCCCAATGAAGTTACCAGGAATCACTTTTTACAATGTTGGTGGTGAGGAAACCTGGCGCGAGTTAGTTAAAGAATATCTCAAGACAGGCAGCAGCAACTCCCCTGGCTTTAAGCTATAATGCTCTTCATCGTCGCTATTTGCTGGAAATGGAAAGATAGCTCTATGCCTATTGCGTAGAGGCGATCATAGGGGTCGCCGATCCAACATCACACATTTTGTCATGCAAGCAGCCACTCTTGTTGAGTGGATCTTTGTTTGTGCTCTCCTGGAAGAAGGTTTTTGTGTCTCAACGCGATAATCAGAAGTTTCAAGAGGGGAAACGTGTGTTGGATGCTTCCCAAACTTCGCTCTGGCGCAATCGTGATTACCTTTTGCTTTTAAGCGGGCAGGTTGTCTCATCGCTGGGTTCGGGTATTTCTCAACTGGCTTTTCCTCTGTTTATCCTGGCACTTACGAACTCTCCGGCCCAGGCCGGATTTGCCGGAACTTTTCGCACGTTGCCCTATTTTCTACTGACGCTGCCGGTTGGAGCCCTGGTGGATCGCTGGGATCGGAAACGCGTTATGTTGATCAGCGATAGTATTCGAGCGATCAACATGGCTGCTATCCCTTTAGCGTTGCTCCTGGGGCATCTGACGGTGGCTCAACTCTATCTTAATGCCCTGGTGGAGGGGATCTGTTCGGCCTTCTTCTCACTTTCAGAAAGTTCGGCCTATCCTCGTGTGGTTCCCAAAGCACAGATTCCCCAGGCCGTTGCTCAGCAAGCGATCAGTGGAGGAGTAGCAACCCTGCTTGGCCCCCCGCTCGGCGGTCTGCTCTATAGCTTCAATCGCTTGCTGCCATTTGCCGTCGATGCCGTTTCCTACCTGGCTTCGGTCTGTTCATTGCTCTTCATTCAAGTGAAATTTCAGGCCGAAAGAACGGCGGAAAAGCGGCCTATCTGGTTAGAGATTCGCGAGGGGTTGCGCTGGCTTCAAGGAAACCGTTTGATTCGAAGTCTGGCGTTTTTAACCGCTCTGATCAATCTGGTCTCCCCGGATACGAGCACCTTTTTATTGATTGTGATTGCGCGTCAACAACATGCTTCTGCCTCGATGATCAGTCTGCTGTTTGGTGGAATCGGGCTTGGGTACCTGTTGGGATCGTTCTTCAGTAATATCGCTCGTCAGCGCCTCGGTTTTGGAAGGGTAATTCGTTGGACCTGCTGGTTATTCTTCCTGTTTTGGATATTGCTGGCGGCCGCACCAAATCTAGTGGTATTGGGGCTATTTGCAGCGCTTTTCTCACTGGTTGATCCGATTTATGATGTGACGCAGTTCAGTGTTCGCGCCGAAACAGTGCCCGATGAGTTGCAGGGGCGTATCCATAGTGTTTATCGTTTGATTGCCCTGGCGACACCGCCTCTGGGTATGGCGATGGCTGGCCTGTTGCTACAATTTTTTGGTGCTGTCGTCACGATCTTGTTTTTTGCGAGTTTCTTGCTGCTGATGGCGATGTCAGCGACCCTGGATAGAGAGATTAGACGTGTAAGGTAGGGCTGGGTAAGAGCTGTGATATTACAACGACAAGTACTTCGTAATAAACCAACATACAAAAAGTAGCTGGCATATTTGCAAAGTACTTGTCGTTAAGTTTTTATTATTTCGAGTATCCTTTGTTTAAATATCGGATACCCATTCCCTGGCATGGGGAATTTCGGCTCTTTCCTGGCTTGAGAAATTGGCTTCAGGAGTAGAGCTCTTCGTCTCTCTGGCAGGAACATCTTGTTCCTGGGTCAGATCGAGATCGCTCGGGCGTAGTTGTAATAGCGTCTCAAGTTCGGCTTGCTTGTACAGACGCTGACGTTTAATTCCCTGCTTATAGCTACGCAAAATCCCACGGCTAACGTAGGCATAGAGGGTGGAGATTTTTACGCCCAGCATTATACTGGCTTCTTGCCCATCCAGGTAGTTTTCGCCGTTTAATTCAATCATCGCTGCTGGCCTTCTCCAATCGCAAACTGCTGATCTAATCGTAAAGTGCTGAATTGTAAATCCTTCTTCCTTATGATAGGAAACCTACTCAAATTTGTCAACTGGCAAACACTTTTTGTAATAATCAACTAAAATCAAGTATTGTCAACAACCATTGACTTTCAACGAATGTAATGGTACAACTGCAAAAAAGGACTATTCATTATTGAGAGGGAAAGAAGATGACAACGGTGACATCGAATACAAACGATAAGGTTCCTCATGCTCCCAATCGTGGGGGTCTCGAAGGAATCGTGGCGGCAACAACGGCGATCAGTAAAGTTGAAACTGCTGGCCGTTTGATCTATCGCGGCTATAACATTCATGATCTGGCCCGTACTGTAACGTTTGAAGAGGTTGCGTACCTTCTCTGGCTTGGTAACTTACCAAACCAATCTGAACTGGCACTCCTGAAGCGTCAGTTGGCAGCAGAAAGCATGCTGCCTGCTCAAACGTTGCAGGTTTTGCGTGATCTTCCCCTGACTTCCGCTCCTATTGATGTCCTCCGAACCGTAATTTCTGCCTGGGGCACACAGACGATCAAAGGCAAGGCCACACTTGATCAGGCCATTGCTTTGACCGCACGTTTCCCGTTGGTGCTGGCGGCTTTCCATCGTCTTCGCAATGGTCAGGAGCCACTGGAGGCCAGACCTGATCTGGGCTACGCGGCAAATTACCTCTATCTCATGAGCGGCGAGGTTCCGGAAGAGCAGCATGTCAAGGCGCTTGATGCCTACCTGGTTCTGCTTGCGGATCATGGGATGAATGCTTCAACCTTTACTGCTCGTGTTGTGGCAAGTACAGAGTCCGATATCGCTTCTTCGATTGTGGCTGCTCTGGGGGCACTCAAGGGGCCCTTGCATGGTGGTGCGCCTTCGAAGGTATTGGATATGTTGAATGCGATTGGTACCGTTGAAAATGCCGAACCCTGGTTGCGACATGCCATGATAAATGGCGAACGCCTGATGGGCTTTGGACATCGTGTCTATAAGGCGGAAGATCCACGAGCCGAGGAGCTGCGTGACCTGGCCCGGCTGGCAGATCCCCAGGCCTTTGTGCTGGCCCGACGTGTTGAGGAGCTGGCGGTTTCGATCCTGGATGAGCTGAAGCCCGGCCGACGCCTCTATACAAATGTCGAGTTTTATTCGGCGAA
>DASSXK010000490.1:0-6010 GCA_035703945.1 Ktedonobacteraceae bacterium
AGTATGGGTTTCGGCCTTCAAATTTGGCTGTGCCAATCGCTTCACCGCTGGATAGTTCGAGGGGGGTAGATCCGACGCAGCCGAAAACGCTGCTGCCAATTCCTTCTACGACAGTAGTTGATGCGATTCAAAATTCCTGGCAACAACAGCGGCGCAAGGTCGATGTGATGCTGATTCTGGATCGCTCAGGCAGCATGAATGATGCAATTGGTGGTAGCAGCAAAATTGATTCGGCCAAACGAGGTCTGGCTGAATTTACTGGATTGCTGGGTGATAGTGACGGCCTGGGTCTAACAATCTTTAGCACTCAAGCTGATGTCTTATCGCCTGTATCCGCGCTTGGGCCGAAACGCCAGGCTTTATTACAAAAGATTAATGGAATCGTCGCTGACGGTTCTACACGCCTTTACGATACAATTGCAGAACAGGTCAAAGCACTCCAGGCACTTCCCTCTAAACACATTAAGGCCGTTGTGGTGCTGACCGATGGTTTGAGCAATATTGGCCAACGGGCCTCGGCGGACGAGCTGCTGCCCGATATTAAACCGGCCGGTGAAAATGCGGGGAACGGCATTAAGATCTTTACGATTGCTTATGGCCAGGATGCCGATGTCAACGGCCTGAAAAAAATCGCGGATGCCACCGGAGGTCAGGAGTATAGCGGAACGCCGCAAAATATTCAACAGGTCTACTTCCAGATCAGTCAGTTCTTTTAGAGGCTGATTGTAAGGGTATGTATCCAGGCAATTCATGTATGAAAGCGGAGAAGTTATCAAAACTCTTTGCACTTTCATAGGTGGGTTGCCTTTTTTTATCATATTGTTGCATGACAGAGGGGACAGTAGCAAGTTTTTTCGATTATACCCCTGCAATAAATTATAGTTACTTTGAAAATGTAAGCATGGGGTGATATACTTGAGAGTAGTTTTGTTTATTCAATTCAGGAGTGAGTCCAGTTAATGGTTAAAAATATAGTTGAGTCTGAAAAAAGACCACTTTCCTATAAAGAGACGATTCAAACGCATTTGTTTACATCATTGAAGTTGCGTGATCTGAGCTTGAGGCATCGGATCGTCGTCTCTCCAATGTGTCAATATTCCTGTGATCAGCTTGATGGCATGGCGCACGATTGGCACCTTGTTCACCTGGGGGCGATGGCGACCGGGAAAGCTGCGCTTGTCTTTACCGAAGCGGCTGCCGTCGAGGCACGAGGTCGTATCAGTCCGGCGGACCTGGGTATCTGGAATGATCAGCAGATCGAGCCGCTGGCCCGGATAAACCGCTTTATTACTTCACAGGGAAGTATCCCTGGAATTCAGCTTGCGCATGCTGGACGTAAGGCCTCGACGAATGCGCCCTGGAATGGTGGAAAGTACGTGCAAGAGGGTGGTTGGGAAGTCGTCGCTCCCAGTGCGGTGCCATTTGCCGATGGCTATGGGATGCCTCATGAGTTGAGAATTGAGGAAATTCAAGAGGTGAGTAATGCCTTTGCCCGCAGCGCTCAACGTTCACTCGACGCTGGTTATCAAGTAATCGAGCTACATGCGGCGCATGGGTATCTAATGCACCAGTTTCTCTCGCCTTATAGCAATAAGCGTACGGATGCCTATGGTGGCTCGTTTGAGAACCGCATCCGCTTTGTGCTGGAAACGGTTCGGGCCGTTCGCAAGGTCTGGCCAGAACGCTTGCCGTTGTTCATACGTGTTTCAGCGACGGATTGGCTGGAGGATCAGCCAGAAATCGCAAGCTGGGATAGCGATCAGACGGTAGAGCTAGCCAGGATTTTGCGCGATGAAGGCGTGGACATGATGGATTGTTCGAGCGGTGGAAATGTTGCCAGCGCAAAGATTCCGCTTGGTCCTGGCTACCAGGTTCCGTTTGCGGCTCGTGTTCGCAACGAGGCCGGGATGCCTACTGCTGCCGTTGGTATGATCACGAATGCGCAACAGGCCGACCAGATTATTCGAACTGGTCAGGCGGATCTGGTGTTGCTTGCTCGCGAGGAGCTGCGTGATCCCCACTTCCCGTTGCGTGCAGCCCATGAACTTGGTCAAGAAATTGAATGGCCAATTCAATATACTCGCGCGGCCTGGTAGATGAGGAAGTAGTACATATTTAATTGGTTAAACCTTCCTGAGAGGAAGATTCGACCGGTGAAATTTGGGGTTCCACTGTGGTCGTAGAAAGCAGGGGAATCGTGAACCAGAACGTGGAGCCCTGTCCGACCTCGCTTTTGATACCGACACGTCCTCCGTGACGTTCGATGATGCTGCGGCAAATATGTAAACCAAGCCCCATGCCTCCGCTGCTCTGAGAATCAGCCTTGACGCCGCTCACCTGATAAAATCGCTCCCAGATGTGTTGTTGGACGTCGGATGCAAGCCCTGGTCCCTGGTCTTGAAGGGAGAAACAGACATACGTTTGGTGTATCTGTAATCTACCCTGAATTGGTGTGCCTTGAGGCGAATATTTCAAGGCATTGCTCAGGTAATTCATAATAACCTGCTCCAGGCGTGTGGCATCTCCCTGAACCATCAGGAATGGCTCAAGGGGCAGAAAGATCTGGATAGAGCGTTCAGGATGAGCGATCTGTTGCTCCTTGAAGATCTCATGGACCAGCAGGCGAAGATCGCAGGGCTCCATAAGCATCTCTAACTTATGGGATTGGATGCGTGAGACATCGAGCAGATCTCCAATCAAGCGATTCTGAAAGACAATGTGACTATCTGCCCGCAGCAAGGATTCTTCAATTTTCTCAAGGTCGGGCTGAATCTCTTCTGCCGTGCTGATTTGTTCCTGCATGAGCTTTTTAAGCTTGCGCATGGCAAGTTGTAGACAGATCGTAATTGTCGTAAGCGGTGTACGTAACTCATGGCTGATAATGCTAATAAACTCATCTAATTGACGGTTCGTCTGCCGTAGTGCCATCTCGTTGGCCTGAGCCTCAGCGCGTTCCTGGATTAAAAGATCTCGCTCAATTACGATCGCGACTAACTGGGTAATGGCCTGGGTTATGGCAATTTCCTGGTCCGTGAACCTGCGTCCCGAAGGCTTATGATCATCGAGATCGGTATCCATCATCATGATGCCATATAACTGCTCATTTTGGAGAATCGGAGCCACCAGCAAATTGTGAATATTGTACCGTTTGAAGCGTGAAGGGTCTGGAAGCTCATCCCTGGAGGGATAAACGGTTTCGTGCCGTTTAAGCTTCTCAACTGCTTGATCTCCGAGGAGTTCGGTGATGGTCATGGTTTTGATACGTTTCCACCAGTAGATGACTTGCGTGGGCGATGATCCTCGTTGCGCGACAGGAATCAGAAGCTGGGTTTGCTCATCGATCAGCAGGATGCTGATGCGTGAACAATTGAGGACTTGCTGAACCAGTTCAGCAATGCGCTCACTGATGATATGGATCGTTTGAGGAACGGCCAGAATTTCTTTTTCTTCTGGCGTTGGTTCATTTTCTTTATCGGAAGGAAGCTGGATAAGTAGTTCGGCCATTTCGATCAGGGCGCTCAGGGCTTTACGAGTCTGCTGTTCGAGTTGACGACGTTCCGTTACGTCGCGAACCTGGCAAAATGCTCCAATGATTTTTCCGTCTGCTTGATAGATAGGAGCGCCGGTTGTGCTGACAATCTTTTTCTGGCCGTCTGGTCCTTGAATAATATAGTCCAGGGCATTCGGACCTTTTAATATTTCTCCTTTGAGGATATGTGCCAGGGCCGTTTGGTCGTACATGATGCGTTCCCCAAGCTCATTGGCTGGCTTGCTTTTTTTGAGACGATACACGACATCTGCCTGGATAAATTCTTTTTCATCCTGGCGGTAGCCAAATATTTCACATGCTGCCTGATTGATGCGTGTAATGTTGCCCTGTGCATCATAAAAGATAATGCCATCGGCCATTAATTCGAACATTGTAGAAAATTCGTCGTGTATGGTGGTTCGCTGGGGGTCGATTGAGTCCAGTTTTGTCGGTTCCGTTTCGGCTTGTGCCTGGATCTGATAGCTATGAAAGAATATTGCCAGATCCGGACCCTGCTGGAGGAGTGCTTCGAGCTGTTTCAGAGTAGGCTTATCGGTGGGATGGAGAATCGTCGGGTGGGTTTCACTCCAGAGCAAACTCGTCTGGATATATCCAAAAAAGAGCAAAATATGGTTGTAGTAAGCGGCGCTCAGGATTTCCTGAAGTTCAGTAATCAATGTATTGGATTGGTTGATGTGACGGTAAAGGTAGACAAGGACCTGGAACAGGACGTGCTCTAGCTCAGGGGAGAGTTGAGCAATATCGTGTATCCTGGATCTTTTTAATAGTTCAAGGGAATAGGGCAGGCTCTTTTCATCGAGAGGAGGCGTGCTTAGAAACTCTTGAATCTCCTGGGCCGTCATTCCCTGTGAATAGAGGAGACAGGCATGACATATCAGAAGGTAGGGAACATTGCAATAGCGAGCAAGATAGGCGAAAAGTTTTTCTTTTAACCGTACAGGCAGTGGATTCTTGAGATAAGCACGTTGGGTTTGCTGTCGAAGATTTTTGTGAATGGAAGGCGTCTGGTAAGCGGGTTCAAATAAGGCCAAAAGAAAGCTCATTTCGGCCTGCTGCTTTGTTTTGATGCTGCCTGGGCGCTGGAAATTTTTACGCGATTTTCTATTCACCTGCAACTGCCACGACCTCCATGATTGGTTGGGATAAGCCTTATATACCCATGTATTTGAGAAAGGGGATATTGGTCTGGAATGTACAAATTACAAAGGTACATTCAATGAAATAGTTGCTACTTCATGATAACGGATGAACTTGAAGATAGTCACCGCTCGTTATTACAAGACACTTCGCAACGGCGCTCGCGCGTCTACTGAACGCTTCCCAAGCAGGTAGCTTTGGAAGGCTTGAACCTGGATCGCTTCGGGCAACAATGCTCCTGGCTTCACAAGCGCATTCAGTCAACGAAGTGATTGGCTAACCGTTTTTGAAAGGCCAGTACCCACGCTATACTCATCAATTTTATCACATTAAGGTCTATTTTAATACCTGTTTCGGGATTTTTTATCAGGGCAGATCCGCTATCCTGATAAACCCTGCGGTTGTTTCTGCTATTTTAATCGGCCAGGAATGACTGTGGTAGTAGACTAATTTTAATGTGAATTTAATGTACGTGCCTTGAATTACAAAAAGCAGAGCAGGTGGAGGCTTTTATTTTGCGTGTTTAAGGGAGGCCACAATTGCAACGGAGAGTACAAGTACAATGAAGAGCAGCGAGCCGTATTCTGGAAGATGGACAAAGTGAGAGCTTAGCATCTTGAGTCCGACAAAGGCCAGGATGATGGCCAGCGCTATCTTCAGATAATAGAACTTCTTGATGATGTCTGCCAGCACAAAGTAGAGCGAGCGTAGGCCCATAATCGCGAAGATGTTCGAGGTATAGACAATAAAGGGGTCCTGGGTCACAGCAAAGATCGCGGGAATTGAGTCGACTGCAAAGAGCAGATCACTTGTCTCAATCACCACTAGCACAAGGAGGAGCGGGGTTAGCCAAAGCTTCCCATTCTGCTTTACGACGAAATGATCCTTCTGATAGTCATTTGTTACCGGAACAATGCCTCGCACCAGCTTTACGATTGGATTCTGGTTGGGGTGGATCGTGCCCTCTTTTTTTAGCACCATCCTGATACCAGTGACGATCAAGAAGGCCCCAAAGATGTAAATGATCCAGTGGAATTGTTGAATTAAGACTGTTCCGACGGCGATTAAGGCCCCGCGCATAAGCAGGGCACCGAGAACTCCCCAAAAAAGCACACGGTGTTGATACTGTGAAGGCAGCTTGAAGGAGGCGAACAATAAAACGAAGATGAAGATGTTGTCGATACTCAGCGATTTTTCAATCAGGTAGCCAGTCAAAAATTGTATTGCTGGCTCAGGGCCGCTGAAAAACAAGAGCCCCAGATTGAAAAGCAAGGAAAGTCCGATCCAGACTATGCTCCAGATTGAGGCTTCTTTGAGCGAAAC
>DASSXK010000630.1:0-2327 GCA_035703945.1 Ktedonobacteraceae bacterium
CTGCTGTTGACGATAGATTGTACGTAAGGCAATCAGCGAACGTGAGAGCAGTTTTCGCACCGCCTCTTCACGTTTATTGAGTAAGACGCCGATCTCGGCGCAGCGCAGTCCCTCACCGTAACGCAGCCACAGGGCCTGTTGTTGGAAAAGGGGCAGTCCATTAACGGCGGCGCGAAGCTGGCTATATTTTTCCTGTCGCAGCGCGACCTGTTCAGGTGACAGGGACTCGTCGTTATAGAGTAGCTCTACCTGATCCAGGCCAACGGCCGGGCGGCGATTGGAGCGACGATAGTAATCAACAAGCTTGTTCTTTGCGACCCGTCGCAGCCACGCCAGCTTTTCTGTATCTGCCAGCCCGGACAAATTGTTGGATTCTAAGGCGGCGGTGAAGACTTCCAGCGTCAGGTCTTCGGCCTCTTCGCGAGAATGTATCTGCAACTGCAAGTAGGCAAAAATGATCGGCGCGTAACGATCATAATAGCTAAGACCTCCGGAGCCATGTTGCAGTTGATTGCTATCTTGTTGCTGTTGCATGCTCTCTCCTACAAGCGAAACTTCACCTTCTTTATCGCTGAGAGAAGGAAAACGTGACATATTTTTCTCAAGGAGATAGAAAATATATTTCCGGGCTAGAGACAGGATTTTCAGTCTATAATTCTAATCAATCCGTTGAGCATAAACGTATGTATTAAAGAGTAAGTTTTTTCAGATCGCCTTTCAGTAGACTCACATTAATTATGCTGACATTGTGCAATGAAAGCTACAACCATGAAAATCAGAGAAATCACACCAGATGACGCGGAGGCCTTTCTGGACCTGTGCCGAAAACTTGACCAGGAGACGCCATTTATGCTGCTAGAACCCGACGAGCGTACAACGACACTCCCCGGTCAACAGGCCGAACTGGCCGAGATGAACGCGACAGATAACGCGACGATCTTTGTCGCCGAAGATAATGAAACTGATCCTGGAACTGATAGGACCTCCCTGGTCGGCTACCTGGGGGTGTATGGCGGCCAGTATCGCCGCAATCAGCGCACAGCCTACCTGGTAATCGGGATACGCCAGCGCTTTACGGGTCGCGGCATCGGCACCCGCCTCTTTCAAGCAATGGAAACCTGGGCACGTGAGCAGGGGATTCATCGCCTGGAACTGACTGTGATAACAGAGAATCAGGCCGCAATAGCACTCTATCGCAAGCAAGGCTTCAGTATTGAAGGAACGAGGAGCCAGACCCTCTACACCGCTGGTCGCTACCAGGATGAATATTGGATGGCAAAGCTGCTCTAAAGCCATAGACGAAGCATTATTCAGAGGAGATTTTGGACTCAAACGAGCGCCAGGCTGCGTTGTGTCCTCGCGGAACTTCAATACAACCAGAGAGTTTTTAAGAGGGGCCAAAAACTGTGAGGTCTATCACATCTAAGCCTATTTCCCCTTGCAGTCGAATACTGTATAATAGCTTTAGAAGAGAGTATTTATTTCAGACGCGCCTGATCCCCACTTCATCCAATAAGCCTTTAGCATAACTGCTCTCTAGTCTGATTTGCCAGATGGACCAGTAAAAACGTGCAGTTCACAACGTTGATTCTAAGGAAGAGAGAATTTCTGCACATCGCGCTATCTATACATAAAAATAGACCTATACTAACGCATTCGAGACACTATTATCTGAATTTATAATCACTCATAATCATACAGCTCCATTCCTGTGAAAGGAGTCCCATGATATTTTGTGGACAATGCGGTTTGCAGCTAAAAGCCGACAATACAACCTGCCCACGGTGCGGCGCAAAAGTTACTCCCGATCCAATTGTGAGCGACCTGCATCCTGAGGAGCCAACGGTGATGTTCGAGGCGGGCAATGCAACGGCCCTCTCGCCGGTAGAAAAAGCATCTCGGCCCTCCAATCCCGATACTCCGCAGACACCCGCGCCAGAATCGGCCCGGCCTGTTGCTCATACTCCCATCCCGGCCCAACCTTTAACCCCGCAGATTTATCCCAATAATGCCTATAACGGCTATCCGCCTCAGGGACCCTATTCCGATCCTGGCACAACCAATCCATCACCGCAATCACAACCAATGCCCCAGGCATATTACGGCGCGGGCAATCCGCCACAACAGATGGGCTATGGGACCTATTATCCAACCGTTCAACCCGTCTATATCCAACCGGCCCAACCACAACCGGCCCCACGTCGAAGCGGCTGTGCGCTCATGTTTACACTCGCCGTGCTGTTGCTCCTGGTGGTCGTAGGAGCGGGCTTTTTGGTGCTCAGGCAGAACGGTACGCTCAATCAGTATCTTGGCAACGGGAATGCAAC
>DASSXK010000671.1:0-8195 GCA_035703945.1 Ktedonobacteraceae bacterium
CCCGCAAACGGCTCGTTCAGATCTAAGTGTGCGTGTGCCTTTGCAGAAACTCGACGAGCTGGTCAATCTCTTTGGTGAGATGCTGGTGAACCGCAGTGTGCTGGAAGAGCGTCTGGAACGTCTTGTGCGCCTTGTCTCCGATGTAGATGTGAGTAGTGCGCGTCTACGCGATGTTGGCCAGAAGTTAGAGAGCCGCTTTGAAGTCGCGATGTTGCCGAGCGGACGTTCAATCCAGGTCTTACCAGGATCTGCAGGCAATAATGGCTCTGCTCCTGGGATTGCTCTAAGCGGACCGCTTAGCAATGGCGGTATGGGCCGGGGTAGCTTCGGTGATCGGAATGAGCCAAAGCATTTTGACGATTTTGATGAGCTTGAGCTCGACCGCTATACCGAATTCCACCAGCTCTCACGTGGATTGAGCGAGGGTATCTCGGATATGATGACCCTGAGCACTGAGATGGATAGCGTGATTCGCGAATGTGAAGGTATTTTCGGACGTGAAAATCGTTTGAATGCGACCTTCCAGGATCGCCTGATGAAAGCTCGCCTGGTTCCGCTTTCTTCGATGGTCCCACGAATTTACCGCGCTTCACGTTCGGTGGCTTTGAAGCAGCATAAAGAATTTGAGCTCCTGTTGGAGGGTGAAGAGACCGAGGTTGATCGAACCGTCTTTGAGGAGATTGCAGGTCCATTGTTGCATCTGATGCGTAACGCTGTAAACCACGCAATTGAGACACCAGAGAGGCGGGTGCAGGCTGGAAAATCCCCTGCCGGACAGATCAAACTTTCGGCTTCCTACGAAGGAAATCAGGTTGTCATTACGGTCCGTGACGACGGTAAAGGTATTGAACCTGAGCGCGTACGTAATACTGCGATCAATCGCGGCCTGATTTCGCCTCAGCAGCAGCTAAGCGATCACGATATGATTGATCTGATCTTCCGACCGGGTTTCTCAACAGCCGAAGTACTGAGCGAAGAGAGCGGTCGCGGCGTTGGATTGGACGTTGTACGTGATAGCGTTTCACGCCTGCGAGGAACACTTGAGGTAGAAACAATGCCCGGTCAGGGAACGGCCTTTACGATGAAGTTCCCAACCAGCCTGGCAATTCAAAGTGCGATGACTGTTAAGGTCTCTGATCAACAGTTTGCGATCCCGACTGTGGTTGTTGAATCTATCGGACGCCTGGATAACTTTAAACGCTCAACCCTTGCTGGTCGTCCGGCAGTTCTGGTGCAGAATGATCTGTATCCGTTGAACTCGCTTGCCCAATTCCTGTCACTACCGGTAAGTCCGGTG
Organism: Ktedonobacteraceae bacterium; assembly: GCA_035703945.1. Lineage (GTDB taxonomy): Bacteria > Chloroflexota > Ktedonobacteria > Ktedonobacterales > Ktedonobacteraceae > DASSXK01. The sequence goes on from DASSXK010000671.1 coordinate 1,298, forward strand.
GAGGAAAAAGCTCCGCTCCTGCTGGTGAATACCGGCCGCCATCGAATGGCGCTGATTGTTGATGATATTCGCGGTAAGGTTGATGTCGTGATGAAGAACCTGGGACCGCATCTGCGGCACGTCCACGGTATCGCCGGTGGAACAGTGCTTGGTAACGGTCGTGTGGTTCTGATTCTTGAGTTGTTGGAACTGTTGACTACTCATGCTTCAGTCGGGAACGTGGGAGGTAATCAGAATGTTCTGGTTCCAGGCAATTACTCTTCCATAACTCAGGCGATGAGATTGGGAGGCGAACAGGCTCGCCAGTCTATCAATGCCGCCCCCGATATGCGTCGAGGAACTCCCGCGAAGCCGCCAGTTGCCCCACCACAGCCAGAGCACGGCAAACATATTCTGGTGGTTGACGATAGCCCGAGCGTGCGCCGCGTTGTCAGTACGATGTTGAAACAGCATGGCTGGGAAGTGCAGATGGCACGCGATGGTGTTGAGGCCCTTGAAATGATTACCCATGAGACACCGGCTGCGGTTCTTCTGGATATCGAGATGCCTCGTATGGATGGCTATGAGCTGATGGCAACGGTTCGCGCTCAGGAGCAATATCGAACGCTGCCATTGGTTGTGCTGACCTCTCGTGCCGCGACTAAACACCAGCAGCGTGCAATGCAGCTTGGTGCCAGCGGCTATGTGGTGAAGCCATATCAAGATGAAGAGTTGATAAAGACTCTGAATACTCTTGTGTACGGCGCACCGGTCCGTTAAAGCGTATGACGCTGGCAGAAAGGATGCTGTATTATGGGGGTGGAGCGGGCGGTAACACGCTGGTATCTTATGAGGCAACAAATACTCAATGAGCAAGCAGCTTTTGAAGCTCGATTAGAGCAACTCATGCTGCTTGCTGAAGCTGAGCCAGAGTCGGTGAATCAAGATGATCTGGCAGCTTTGCAAGAATCAACGGAGAAGGCCCGTATTCGCCTACGCGAACTCGGGCCTTCTCCTCAGCCCAAAATGGGCTAGCAAGCATTTTCTATTTTTCAAGCCTTGAAGAAACTGAGAGGGATGGTCTTTGGCTTAATTCCTCTCAGCTAACGCCTCAACAATGAGTTTCCCCATCTCCAGTGTCCCGATAGAGGTTTTCCCGGCATCATTCAGATCCGCTGTACGATAGCCAGCCTTGATGACCTGAGTAACGGCTGACTCGATTGCTATCGCCTCAGTTTCCAATCCGCAAGAATGGCGCAGCAGCATCGCAGCCGAGAGGATCGCCGCGATAGGATTAGCCCTATCCTGACCAGTGATATCGGGAGCTGTACCGTGAATTGGCTCGTACAGACCAAACATGCCATGGGCAGTGCGGCGAGTTCCCAGACTGGCGGATGGCAGCATACCCATTGAACCCGCGAGCATCGAAGCTTCGTCGGTCAGGATATCCCCAAACATGTTTTCTGTCACAATCACATCAAAATCTGAGGGACGGCGAATTAAATGCATCGCGCAGGCATCGACTAGAAGATGCTCCATCGTGATTTTTGGATAGTCCCTTGCGACCCGTTCTGTGACCTGACGCCACAAGCGAGAAGAGCTTAAAACATTGGCTTTATCAACGGATGTCACCTTATTGCGACGTCCCTGAGCCAGCTCGCAGGCCGTACGGACAATACGCTCGATCTCTTTTTCAGTATAGATCAAGGTATCGATGGCTTCCTGACCCTGGGGCGTTGTGCGGATCTCGCTGGGTTTGCCATAGTAGATACCTCCTGTCAATTCACGTACTATCAGCATATCGGTCCCTTTGAGGACCTCTGCCTTGATCGTAGAGGCATTCAGTAGCGCTTCCAGAGGGCGCACAGGTCTGAGGTTGGCAAATAAAGTGAGTTCACGTCTCAGGCGGAAAAGAGCCTGCTCAGGCTGCGTTTTAGAATTAGGACCCTCGAAGCGTGGGGAGCCACCAACGGCCCCAAATAAAATGGCATCGCTGTTATGACACCGCTCCATTGTTTCATCTGAGATGGCCTGACCCTCGGCATCAATTGCGGCCACACCTACCAGGGCTTCGGTGAATGAAAAGGTGTGTCCGAACCGTTTGCTTACCGCTTCCAATACACGGACAGCCTGTCTGGTTACTTCTGGTCCGACCCCATCGCCGGGTAACACCATCAAGGTATAATTTCCCACTTTATTGTCTCCTTTAAAAGCAAGATCTGTTCGCAAATATGCAGCTTCTCAAAGCAGTCAGCAACCTCATTGATGAGACTGCCAAACGGCTCGCATAACTGACTCCAGGGCTGATTCGATCCCCTTGGCCGTTTCCTTGAAAATTCGCTATAATAGGCCAGGGACAGCGTTTTAATAAACACATACACTACATGTAGTAGGAATGAAGCAAACTTTGCTTCCAGATCACCAATTTGGGTTGGTGTATGTACTTGGTGTGATGCCTTCACACCAGTTTCCTCAGCGGTCGGAATGGAAATGTAGCGTATGCTTTATAAGAGTATCATATCCGCTCTGACCCGTGAATGCAATCTAAGACAAGCCAGTTCTATGCCGCCTGCGGCAGTGAAGAGAGGAGGCCAGGAGCTATGCCCCTGGCAACCCCAACTCAATAAACGAGGGACGTGGCTGAGCCTTTATTTATAGCCAGTCTAGATGGAACGTGCTATAATATGGGGCGAAGATAGGAGAGAAGGCAGACATTTATATTCTTACTCTGTATTTGATCTCTCCCAACAATAATAACCGAGCAATAGGTGCTGCTAGACCTTTGCATAGGAGATCATAAATTATGAGCAGCAATCAAATGGAAATTGGGGATGCGCCGGTTCCGGGCACACGACGCAAACCGGTGCCAATTGCCATGGCAACCGGACCCGCAGAATATACTCCCGGTGATCAGGAGCTGCCCGTTCAACTTACGAGCCTCACGGATATGTTGGTTTGGGCCAAGAACTGGGCACGCTCACGATCGGTCTGGCCGTTAGGATATGGTCTGGCGTGCTGCGCTATCGAAATGATGGCGAGCGGTCAGGCGCACTACGACCTTTCGCGTTTTGGCTCCGAGGTGTTTCGTGCCAGCCCACGTCAGGCTGACCTGATGATTGTCGCGGGTACCGTCTCGGTCAAAATGGGTCCGCGCCTGCGCCTGCTCTGGGAACAGATGCCTGAGCCAAAATGGGTAATTAGCATGGGACAATGTGCCAATTCAGGCGGTGAGTTTTACGATAGTTACTACACTGTCCAGGGCGTTGATACGATTGTGCCAGTGGATGTGTATGTTCCTGGTTGCCCTCCCCGTCCCGAGGCTCTGATCGAAGGTTTGCTCAAACTTCGTGAGAAGATTTTGAAGCAAGGTCTGAAAGTTCAGGGCGAGAAAGAGATCGAGGTATAATTCATGCGTGGCATTCTCGAAGGCATGAGTCTGACTTTGAAGCACATGTTTCGGCCGAAAGTCACCCGCCTTTATCCTTATGAAAAGCCCAAACTGCCTCCACGCAGTCGTGGTTTGATTCAATTGATTGCGGAAGAGGGACTTAAAACCGAGTTTAATCTCAAATGTGAATCGTGCCTGCTTTGCGAAAAAGCCTGCCCACCACGCGCGATTACAATTGAATATGAGCCACTAAATTCCTGGAAACAACGCCCATACTTCCAATCCTACATTCGTGAGGGGGCCGAGAAGTTTACCACGCGCAAAATCCCCAATGCCAGTGGTGCTTCCAAAGGTGGCTTTTATACTCCGCGTATCTCTGAATATGCCGTTGAATATTTTAACAAGCCCGTGACGCCCTGCGTTTCGATGCCCGTCAAGGATCACCTGGAGCCGTCCATCGACCTGAGCCAGGTTGATGCCTTGCTCGAAACCTGGTCCCGCGAAGCCAGTGACCTGCCAGCTCTTTTGGATGCTGTGATGGATCTCTATGGCTACCTGCCATTGAAAGCAGCAAAGCGCATTGTGCAGGCCCGTGGCGTTGATCTGAGCGACATTTTTGGTATCGCGACAATGAGTCCGAAATTTAAACCCGCACCCGCTGTGAGCAATCTGAAGCGCGATGATCAGCCCGAGCGTGGACTTGATCCCTCCAAGCGCGGTGTCTGGGGCAATATTAATCATGTGAGGCAGCCAAATGCCTGAGTTTACTTCTTATCGTGTAATTCGGCGCCGTGGTGAGTCCGATATTCGCTCACTCGAAAGTTATCGCCGCGCGGGTGGCTACACAGCCCTTGAAAAAGCGATCCGCGAACAAAATCCTGAGCAGGTCATTCAGCAGGTTGTGGATGCAAAGCTGCGTGGTCGCGGCGGCGCTGGTCGCCTGACCGGTGAAAAGTGGCGCGTTGTTCGCCGCCAGGAAGATACCCAGCGGTATGTTATCTGCAACGCCTACGATGCCGATCCACGCTCGATGGCCGTTCGTACGATGCTTGAACGCAATCCCCACCAGGTGATTGAAGGTATTTTACTGACCGCTTACGCGGTTGGGGCATCCGAAGCCTATCTGTTTACCCGTAGCCTGTACCAGGAAGGTCTGGCTTCGGTTCAGCAGGCACTGGGTGAGGCCGCAGAAGCGAATCTTGTTGGCCAGGGAATTTTTAATACTGACTTTGATTGTAAGATCAATGTCACCGGCGTCGATATGGGCTTTATGGGTGGTGAAGAGACCGTCCAGATTGCCTTGATTAAAGGCCGCCGTGGTATGCCTGAGCAGCGGCCACCTTTCCCCGCACAGTATGGATTGTGGGATAAGCCGACCGCTATCAACAGCGTCGAGACATTGGTGAATGTCCCTGGCATCATCCGTGATGGGTCGCAGGCCTTTGCGAGTATTGGCACGGCCATCTCCGGTGGCACAAAAGTTTTGACCGTCTATGATTATCTGCCAGATAGTGAGCCGAAAGTCATTGAGGTCCCGTTTGGCGTGACTTTGCGTGAGATTCTACGGCACGCGGGTTATAATCGTCCCGAGAGCGATCTACGCGCAATTGTGGTTGGTGGTGCCGAAGGTGGTGCCCTTCCAATTTCCGCGCTCGATACGGCTTTCGATTATGATCCCCTGGAAGAGGCGGGAGCAATTGTTGGCTCTGGCGTGATTGAACTTCTGCCCGCGAATACCTGCATGGTCGATTGGGCCATGAATCGCAGCCGCTATTTAACCAACGAGTCCTGTGGTAAATGTGTGCCCTGTCGGTTGGGTGTCAAGCGTATTACCGGCATTCTTGAAGGGATTATCAGTGATCTTGGTGTCAAAGCTGATCTCGATATCTTGAATGAGTTTGCCCAGTATGTAACAAATGGCTCGCTTTGTGGATTTGGCGTTCAGGCTCCTAATGCTTTGCGGACCGCTCTGCGTTACTGGCCGGAGCATTTTACTTCGCATATTGATAATAAGCAGTGTCCTACACAAACCTGTGTTCCTGTACGCGCGCACCGTTTTGTGACCAAGCATGTCTTGCCGTAGTGTTTTACGGCTTTATTCCAAACTCGGAAGAGGAATTGTATGGCTATATTGATCCGAGATAACATGTCGCCGATGGCTCAGGAGCCAGATGGACCCTTCGTTCGTAATGAAGTTGGCCATCCCAGCTTCTCGCTTACGATTGATGGCAAGACCGTTCAGGCATATGAAGGTCAAACGATTCTGAGCGTGGCAATCGACAACGGTATCCGGGATATCCCGAATCTTTGTAATGACGAGAAGTTGGAGCCAACGTCGGCCTGTCGCATGTGCCTGGTGCATATCGATGGCGTCGATCGGCCCCTGCCTTCCTGTAATACACCGGCATCACCCAAAATGAATGTGACGACGAAATCGGATGAGCTTTTCCATATTCGCCGCACCAATCTTGAGATGATGCTGTCAGACCACAATGCCTACTGTCAGCCACCTTGCCAGATCGACTGCCCAACCCACATCGACATCCCTGGCTACCTGGAACTGATCGCGCAAGGTGAGATGCGTCAAGCTGCCCGTTTGGTGAAGGAAGTCCTGCCTTTCCCATTTATCCTGGGCCTGACGTGTCCCGCACCCTGTCAGACGTCCTGCCGACGTGGTTTGGTTGATGAAGAGATCGCGATCTGCCGCATGCATGGTCATGCTGGCGAGACCGTTCTGCTTGATCCTCCTGTTCCTTATCTGAAAGATCCATCGACCGGCAAGAAGGTTGCAATTGTTGGCGCTGGCCCTGCTGGTATGGCTGCGGCCTATTATCTGTCCCTCAAAGGACATTATTGTAAAGTCTTCGACATGCAGCCCCAGCCCGGCGGAATGCTCCGCTACGGTATCCCTGAGTATCGCTTGCAGAAGGATATGATGGATCGCGAGCTGGATCATGTCTGGCAGCTTGGAGCCGAGTTCCAGGCGAACGTCAAGCTTGGTCGCGACTTCACGATTGATGATCTCTTTGCGCAGGGCTTTGATGCCGTCTACCTGGCGATTGGTTGTTGGACCAGTAACAAAATGCGTATCCCAGGTGAAGATGCCGATGGCGTCGTCAACGCGATCCGCTTCCTGGCTGACAAAGTTGAAGGCAAAACTGTTCCAGTGCAAGAGGGCAACGAAGTAATCGTCATCGGTGGTGGATTTACCACTTTCGACTGCACACGTACCTCTCTCCGCCTGGGCGCGAAAGTTCACACGACCTACTATCGTGGTCGCAGCGATATGGGTGCGACGATGGAAGAGGTTGAGGACGGTATCGCCGAAGGAACCGATCTCCGGATTCGTGTTTCTCAGTCCAAGATCATTGCTGAGAATGGCAAAGTGACCGGCGTTGAGTACCAGCAGACCAAGCCAGGTGAGCCGGATGCCAGCGGCCGTCGTCGTCCGGTGCCGATTCCTGGTTCGGAATTCGTCATCAACTGTAACACTGTGATTCCAGCTATCGGCCAGGCCGTCGATAAGCAGGT
>DASSXK010000737.1:0-5225 GCA_035703945.1 Ktedonobacteraceae bacterium
AGTGATACTCCCCAATCACCTCGATCTTCCCAACGATATGCTGATTGAACTCCTGCAAATCCTCGGCTGGAATCCAATACTCTTGATGAATTGAGCCTCCCACCACATGCACCTCGTAACGCTCAATAAATGACGCCTCAATCAAAAAACGGGTCACATAGCCTGACTTGCCATCCTGCGCATTCCAGTCACGGGCAATTTGCGTCGCATACTCCTCGTTGAGAACAGGATAGAAAATTGGCTGCCAGAAAAGACGTGGAGGAAACGCCACATATTCGCTTTCCCGAATCAAAGCCAGCTCATTTGAACCCACAGGGCGATACAGCACGGTCGTATCATTTATCTCACTCATCTCAAATTTTCCATCACTTCAGCATCTGCTTGAAATACCCTCTCTTAGAAAGCCATTCACTTCACTGACTGAATGCGCTCTAGAAGCCAGCAGGAACAGTGCCAGCACCATCTTAAGCGGGGAGCTTCAAGAGCCACCTGCTTGCTAAGCGTTCAGGAGGCGCGAGAGCGCCGTTGGGAAGTGTCTTTAAATAGCACAAGGCACAAAGTTCCCCTACCGGGTTGAGGGCAGAGCTCTCACAAACAATACCCTCTTTCCCAGGTTCCTTTAACGAACACGACTAAATACATAGTTGATAATGCTCAGGAAGACCGTAAGCAATATCATCATAAATGTAACTGGAATCACAACCCAGTTTTGGGGATGTGTCTCTATTACAACACCAATCAACCCGAAAAGCACGATAATCCAGGCGAAGATCGAAGCAATCGCCAACATTAAACGCTGACCCGCTGTGATCCCATGACCCATGCCTAGCCCTGAAATCTTCTGCCCTCCCATCTCCCAGGGGGCAGGGGGCGCATAATTGGTCGGAGGCGCCTCTTCATAACCCTTATATGTGGATTCAGAACCTCTCTGGCCCCCTTCGTTGTACGGCATCTGTTGCTGCGACATATACTCGCCTTCCTCTCTATTTGTTCAGGATTGCTCATGACCTGTTTGCATCTCACAAACTTTCTAAAAAAGGAACCATCCGCACTCAATCTACGACTTTATCTTTAGGGGTCATACATAAACGACACTCAATCCACACTACATGCTTCAGAAGAGCAAGCCGCAGAAATTACAATAGATTATGCAAAGAAGTAATATCACCATCTTATACGCATATATCAGGAAGAGGTTGTACAGAAAACGAATTGGATGTCTCTCACTTGATCACGTTATTACAAAAGATAGCCGATTTTTTATGTCCCTATCTCTACTTGTACGAAAGGAACACCCATGCAAAACCCCCACCTCAACTTACGTATAGATCAACTGGCAGTCATTGCCACGATTCTAATACTCAGTCTGGTGCTTTTACTGTCAGGTCCGCATATGACGCTTAGAGATACCATTATCGGGATTATCGCTCTACTCATCTTACAGAGCTATAAAAGTCAGGAAAAACTGCCCTCTGGGCTAAGATTTCTATTCAGTGCTGGCTGGTCCCTTGCTCTACTCATATCCCTCTGGGGCGCTGTAAATACGTTTTCTCTCTACCAGCTTATCGGAATCCCTCCAACGTTTTATGGTTTTACACCAGACGCTTACTTTCTGTTTTTTATTTTCTGGCTAATCGTCAGCTTCATCGTCTACGCCATTCATGGCAGGCAGCGAGCCTGACCCTATCCCGATATCCCAAAAGCAAGGTTGAGCGGATAGAATACGGATACTACCCCCGCCTTCAGGTAAATTCCTACCAGTTGCTTGATTTAACTACACTTAAATGGCTATACTACGCCTAAGCCTTTCAAGCAGGTAAGGAAAGCCAGGGACAGAGTACCTGAAGGCCATTGCAATTGGCAAAAAGCAGCAGCAACCAGTCAGGTATATTGAATAAGAGAAATATGTTACGAAGAGTAGGGGAATTACCAGCGATGACGCAGTCAGGTGAACCGGCAAACATCCAGCAGCCACAAAACAAGGCGGAATGGGTAGAGCAAGGAGATCTGCTCTTCCAACGCAAGTTCTATAAAAAAGCCCTTGACGCCTATGAGCAAGCACTGCGCCTTGAATCTGGTAACGCCACGACTCTCAGCAAAAAAGGACAGGCTCTAGGAAAACTCGGCCGTTATTATGAGGCCCTCACGGCCTATGAGCGCTCGCTACAAGTTGATCCAACAAACGCTTACACACTTAGTGCTCGCGGCGATATCCTGCATCACTTGAAACGTTACGAAGAAGCCCTCACAGCCTACAGCCAGGCACTGAAGATCGATCCACAACTGGCGGAGACCTACAGCTATCAAGGAAACACCCTCAGTACGCTGGGACGCTACGAGGAGGCTTTAAATTCCTACCTGAAGGCTGCCCGCCTGACACCTGACGTTGCTCTGATCTACAATAATACCGGCAGCACGCTCTATAAACTCCATCGTTATGAAGAGGCCCTGGCAGCCTACGATCGGGCAATTGAACTGGAACCTGATCTGACCGCAGCCTATGAAGATAAGGGCGTCACGCTGCAACGTCTCAAACGCTATGATGAAGCTCTGCAAACATACAATCAGGCCCTCGAAGTCGATCCGCCAAATCCGCTGCTTCAGGACCCTGCCAACAACACAAGCTATCTTCAACACTCCCACGAGACCTATCTTCGCGACCAGCTCTCCATCTATTTCAAAAAAGGCAAGCTGCTCTATGATCTTCGGCGCTATCAGGATGCCCTCGAAACCTACAATCAGGCCCTCGAAACTGCGCCGGATAACATCGCCCTGCACCTGAATAAAGCCGCGATCTTGCGCGTACAAGCCCATCATAAAGAGGCCATCGAGGTCTACAACCAGGCCCTCAAACTTGATCCTAAAAACGTAGAACTCTATACAAATAAAGGTGGGACTCTCTACGATCTCGAACGTTACCAGGAGGCGCTACAGACCTATCAGCAAGCCATTCAACTTGATCCCCAGAACGCGGAAGTCCTATTAACAACCGGCCATATATTGGAAACGCTTGAACGCTACAAAGAAGCTTTGATCATCTATGATCAGGCCCTGGAAATCGATCCCCAGAACGCGGAAATCTATAGCGACAAAGGCGACGCCCTCTCGGCCCTCAGCCGCTATACCCAGGCGATTGAGTGTTACGACGAAGCGTTGACCCTGGATAAATCCAATCCCGTTGTCTATCTTAACCGTGGAGATGCCCTCTACACGCTCAAACGCTATCAGGAGGCTCTCTCGGACTATGAACAAGGCCTACGCATCTCCCCACGCGATCTTATGCTCACCCTTGGTAAAGGGGACACACTCTCCGTACTGGGGCGTCATGAGCAAGCCTTGATTACCTACGAACGAGCCATTCACCTCGAACCAGAAAACGCCAGCGCCTACCAACGACGCGGCCTCCTGCTGGAATACCTGGGACGCGTCACCGAAGCCCAGGACTCCTACGCCCAGGCTCGCCGCCTCGGTTTTCAAGGAAAATAGTCCGCTTGATTTCCACGACGGCACCTGAGAGATCGAATGGAAACGTGCCCTAGAAATGGCGGATCTTGGTTGGCGTAATCCGAATCGGCTGCGTATATTGCTCAGCCAACTTTTCGGCCGTGGAACCCATTGAATCCAGAGAGGCCTGATACTTCTTCACAAAGGCAGGCAACATGGCAGGTGTAACCGAGTTCAGTGGAAGCAACTCAGCCGTTCCTTCGACAATCACCACGTCCTCGCCTTCATTCAAGGTCTCCAGGGCCAACGAAACCGCCGCATGTGCACGTAGATTTCGTACCTTTTGCGCATCAGGCATACTAAAGATAAGGATGCTCGGGTTTTCCCAGAAGAACCAGACCGGCACCTGATGGGGCCGACCATCCGGTCGAACACTACCAAACCAGCAAATTTCAGCACTCCGTAAGCGCTGATCGATATGGGCATCACCAGCTTGCGTTAAATCTAACATTGTGTGCTCCTTCGTTTTTTGTAAAATACGCTATCAAACTATACTCTCGCACCTACGGAAAATGCAGCAAGCAAGCGCAAATTCTGCTGACCTCGCGAGCACTTTCCGTCAATCAATTGGAGAGTTCGCCTGTTTTTACGTCTAGCCAAATAGTAGTACATACTAGCGGTTCCTGCTCCGAAAAATTTCGCGAAGTGACGACAATAGTAGTATGGACAAGGCAAAGGTAACAGGTCAAACAGGCATTCTGACAGAGAGGGAACCGATCAACCCATAACTATCAGGACACACGTCAAGCAGATGGAGAGATCGCCGTTCTATCGATTCCAGAAAAAATGAACGGATATGTTTTTTCTGAGATTCAGATGAAATAATTTTCATTTCACCTTTCATGAGGGGGAATAAATGGAAGGGGTCTGGGGTTTAAAAAAGTGTGAGAAGACGAGCAATTGTCCTCTTGCCATGCACCATTACTCATGTTACACTGCACCTTGAGATTACAACTTTTTTAGTCACCCCTCGTATATGGATTACGAGAGATATTTTATCTGATCTATATCAGGATTAAGTATAAGAAAAACATTTAGCAAGTGGTGACAAAGATGGATTCATTAATACGTGCGACAGGATCACTGGGAGCCTTGAGTTCGTTGTCTCCAGCCAAAAAGAGGCGGCGAAATGAACGCGAAGCCTTTAATGGCGGTATCACGGCGGATGGTCATGCTCTCGGTAATCAGGTGGCTGTGGAGGAAGTAAGTACTCCAAGCAGGTATGCACGAGGGACCGCGTTAGATGCACTGAGCGATCCCATGCTTGTTGAGCTGGTACTGGCTGGCGATCAGGATGCCTTTTCAGGCCTGGTTGACCGCTATAAAGATGCCGTTCAGAGTCTGGCCTATCGGATGTTAAACAACACCACCGAAGCCGAAGATGTAACGCAGGAAACCTTTGTCCGCGCTTATACGCAGCTCTCGACCTACAAGCCTGCACACAAATTCAGCACCTGGTTGCTTTCGATTGCCTCGCACCTCTCGATCGATCAACTCCGAAGACGACGTTTTCTGGCTCTACCGCTGGAAGATGTACCCTTCCTGGAATGGATCGTCGATCGTGGGACCGGCCCGGAACAGTCCGCCCTTGCAGGAGAACAACAAGACGAAGTTCAGGACTATTTGCAGCGCCTGCCTGCTAAATATCGAGCTGTGTTAGTCTTACGCTACTGGCATGATTTCTCATACGAAGAGATCGCCACAGCCCTGAACCTGACACC
>DASSXK010000746.1:0-5454 GCA_035703945.1 Ktedonobacteraceae bacterium
TTACGGCTCTTCTTCTCTTTGGGCGCGTATGACTCAGTAACGTTTGAATGTAGAGAATTGACATTAAACGTAGCCTCGTGTCCCCTACCCTCCAGGGGCACCTTTGCAACTGGAGGAGCGGGGACATATCCTGCCAGTTGCCCGTTGGAGGGCAGCAAGATACTTTTACCGGGAAGAATAGTTCTGCCATCCAACGGATCTTCGGGCAAAGACCTGGCAGAGCTTATGCGCGTTTCTTGATTCAGCGTTGGCTGTACCTGCTGCGTGCGCGTCAGGGCGTCAGCAGTGCCAGGTAACTGATAATCACCGGAGGAGACCAGAGGATTCACGATTGTCTCCATCTCAGCTTGCGACGTAAGCGTCGGTAAATTGCTGCCCGAAATCACGCCATGAGAACTCTCGCCTGCCCAGGCGGCACGTTGGAAGTCCCTTGCAAATTCCAGCACATTTGGATAGCGTCCAGCCGGATTTTTCGCCAGTCCTCGCAATACGACGGCATCCAGACCTGATGGCAGGTACGGATTCATGCTTGTAGGGGCGACCGGTTGTACGGTCATATGCTTGAACATCATTGGACTGGGGCCACCATCAAAGGGGGGCCTACCAACCAGGAGCTCATATGCCATGATAGCCAGGGCATACTGATCCGTGGCATAGGTGGGCTGGCCCTCCCATTGTTCAGGGGCCATATAGGTCGGGGTACCACGAATCGTCTGACTGCTGTTCGAAGTCGCCGAGGTAAAGCGAGCCACGCCAAAATCTGCCAGAAAGAGATCCGGCAATTGTGGCCGCTCCTCATTCAGGCGCACCAGGAAATTCGAGGGTTTTACATCCTGGTGAATGACATGTCGCTCATGAGCATGTTGCAGGGCACTCCCAATCTGCATAATAAATTCGGCGACTTCTTGTGGGGAAAGCAAGCCTGTGCTGGTACGCTCTCGCAACCAGGTATCGAGGGCACCCTCTGTTCGATAGGGCATGACCATATAGGTAAATGAGATACCTTCGATGGTATCTTCCCCATAGTCAAAAATAGGCAAAATATGAGGGTGATCAAGACTGGAAATGGTTTGCATTTCCCGCTCAAAAAGTAGGGCCGCATGCTTTGCGGATTCAAGATTGGGGTATGCTGAAGCCTCGCCACGCATCACCTTAATCGCAACCTGTCGATTCATGCGAGGATCATCAGCGAGGTAAACCTCGCCCATGCCACCACGTCCCAAAATACGGATCAATTTATAGCGACCAAGAGACATTCCATCGAAGGGCATAGTCCGTCCTCCTCTATTTTAAATTGCGGTTAACGATGCTGCTTAGACGCAAGTATCTGCTATAGCAAATAGAGGGGTCTCCCTACCCCACCGCTCTTCTTTACACGGCAGGCATGTACTTCCACACAAAGAAGCAACAATCCTTTATCTTTTGAAGGCCAGTATAAATACATCCGACTTCTGTTCTAGAAGAAGCTTTATTCAGGGAAATACGATCCTCTAAACAGAAATTATCAGTAGCACAATATAGAAATAATTATAGCATCAATTTTGGATGTGATTCTGCCTGTAGAGGGAGATCGCCCCGATCCATTCGAAAGGATAGACATGCCAATCTTGTCCACCTGCTTCAACAATGCTTGATCAAACTCCTACGACCTTTCTACAACCATAAGTTGCCATTTAAAGAGCCCTGCCCTCTTAAACTCAACGATAGGAAGGAAGGGCTGGTTGAGAAATGGTTAAGGTGTACAAAAAAAGATGGATAGTGATGCTGCTTTATTAGCCGAAAAAAGCTATGCCTGATTGTCATCCAACCGTTTAAATCCTTATTTATGGCGCTTTTCAAGATGCTTCACGTCCTATGGCTTTAATTTTTACAAAATGACCAGGGACTGGTAAATATATACCAAAAATGATCTTTCCAGGTTAAGAAATCTTAACCTGGTCATGGTACTTTTACATCATAGAGAGGCGATTTTGACAAGATACAGAGCTAGATATGTTAGTATTCATAGCGAGTCAACAAGAATCACATATATGCATTGAGCATCAGCGTGTGTCACTTCCTGGATATCAAAAGAAGACCGCATCGAGATATTCAAATAAAGAGAACACAACTGGTCAAGTTGTCAAAAACGCCACACGCTCACTGCCCATCATCATGAGGACAAGGCATCATGATGACCGCAAGTCCAGTCAAATATCGCTTGGAAATAGCGATTGCCTGATTCTCACAAGTACTATCAGCAACGCGATTCGCTAGCGGCTTCCGGGCCGCCTGTAAAACTTGAGCTTCAGTTACTCCAATGAGGGATGCTGCAAGTTGACTCACTTAGCTGATTGAATGGCTAACGAACGAATGAAAAGGAATCGAGGAAAAAGAAATGTTTGCCACTAACAGGAAAAAGCCTGTCTACGCGTACGGCAAACGCCGGCGCTTGCCATTGATGCTCATTGGCATTTCAGTCACAGTCTTAATTGCCCTGATTGGAGTAGGACTGTTTGTGATCCGACCACTCATGAGCTCGCATGCAGCGGCTGCGGTAAATCAAACGTGCACACTAACAATCCCAGCCAATCCCTTGACAGCTCAGGGATTAGCGACACCATACCAACTCTCGGCAACCGATCCAGCCGCAGGTCCTTGTAACGAGGGCAATGCCAATCAGGCGGCTTTTGTCCAGGCGGTTATTTTGGACCCCGCCACGGGAAAAATGTCGGCCTACGAGCCACTGGTAGTTGACCAGGGAACACAACCAGCGGTCGCCCCGATTGTCCCCCAGCTTCCGGCCAATGCTGTCGTTGGTATCTGGTTTGGTGACAACGGCAACGCCTTAACGCTGCAAAATCATGCAAAAGCGGCGGCACAGGGTAATGCCAATGCCACCGCCAATACAAAGCCGGCCAACATAGAGCTTCGCGGTGGAAACCTGCGCGCAAACTGTGTAAATGGAGCGGCGGGTTCGGTCTTCGGTCAGTTTGGCTACTGTAACGCACCGGCCTTCTTCCAAGCGGCCAACCAGGCCATTGCAGCAGGCTTAATCACGGTTCCCCCACTGGGTACCGCCAACGATGGTATGGCTTGCCCAAGCACCCGCGATTTTAGCATCGTCGATATGGACCAGAGCGATAACGTCCAGACGCAATATCTCGTTGACGCAAATGGGCAGACCGCCCAGGTCAATGCGGCGAACCAGGCAAAATTGCCAAATGCCACAACCCAGGGAAATCCAAGTGACAACGCCCTTGTGAGTAAGATCGTCGATCCTGCACTGGGTTGTCAGTCCTACCAGATTCCAGACCTTGCGAATCCCGGTACAATGACCGCCACCCTGGCAACAGACGAGTTGCAGGCCGCTGCCGATCAGCAGGCGCCCTCCGCTCTGGTGCCAGCGCTCGATGAAATGGTCCTTAGCAATGGTCAGCCTAATCTCACCAAGCTCAATGCCTATCGGGTTGGTGTCGATCAGCCTCGGGCGGCGACATTGAACGATGCCAACACCACGACCTACTGCCAGAATATTGTGAATATCGCCCTGCCTCGCTTGAACAAGGACATGGCGACGTTCCAGAATGTGGCCTCGCCTGATAAGGGTGTCGCCAATACACTGTTTGGCTTCCTGGCAAATCGCCTGAGCGCAACGCTCGATGCAGGTGGTCTGAACTGTCTTAATTCATTGAACATCCAGAATCCTGTTACGCTGACAACTGATGGCAACGGTGTC
This sequence comes from Ktedonobacteraceae bacterium, assembly GCA_035703945.1. GTDB lineage: Bacteria > Chloroflexota > Ktedonobacteria > Ktedonobacterales > Ktedonobacteraceae > DASSXK01. The sequence continues at coordinate 3,719 of DASSXK010000746.1, forward strand.
GTGACCGCTGCAACAATCGCCACCACAACCACACCTGCGAATACGGGAAATGGGAATGGCGGTGTACAGCCTGGTGTTACTCCTACCACGCCGGCAGGACAGCCCAGCGCTACTCCTACGACTCCGGCGGGACAGCCTAATGCTACCCCAACCACACCGGCGGCAGGAGTCACCCCGACTCCGGCGGGACAGCCTGATGCTACTCCTACCACGCCTGCCGTGACTCCTACACCAATGCCGTAAGCTTTCTGTACAATGTCAACGGTGGTAGCTGGCTGGCTGACCACCGTTGCAACAGAAAAGAATATGGATCGAAAAAACAGAAAGGCCATCTACGCCAATCTCAACAATGGAGATGGATAGATGGCCTTTCTCTATTTGATGTTATTACTCTTCGGGCAGCCCGGCATCCTCAGAAACACCGAGAGATAGGGCGGACCAATCCATTTTTTCGCGGCCCTTGGCCATGCCGACCATAAAGCGGTCGCGAAGCAGGCTCGCCAGCGGCATCGGCATGTTTGCCTCCTCCGCCGTTTTTAGCGCCAGGTTGATATCTTTCAAGCCAAGTTCCATAAAGAAACCGGCTGGCATGTAGCGTTTCTGGGAGATTGCCTGGCCATAATTTTGATAGATCCGGCCCGTGAAGATCGTCTGGGTCAACATATTGATTAAGGCCGAACGCTCGATGCCATTTTTCTCGCCCAGGGTCAGGGCTTCAGCCATTGCTTCCATCGCGGAAACGATCATAAAGTTGCCCGCCAGCTTCACAATATTGGCGGCTCCCACGTCCTCGCCGAAATCGTAGACGCCCTGGCTCAAAGCCTGCAAAATGGGCTGTACACGTTCTTTAGCGGCCTGTGGACCAGCAGTACAAACCCAGAGCGTACGCGTGGCGGCCGCATCGGGGCGGCCAAATACTGGCGATGATACGTACTTACTCCCGTACTCCTCATGGGCCTTCGCAAGCTTACGCGCGGTATCAGGACCAAGCGTGCTGATCGAAAGATGAATGGTATCTTCTTTCATCTGTGGCAGGATGCCGCCTTTGCCAAATACAATTTCTTCGACTGCCTGATCGTTGGACAGCACCGATATGACGATTCCGCCCTTCGAAACGACCTCGGCAGGCTTCGAGACGAGTATGGCCCCTTTTTTAACCAGGTCATCCGCTTTATCGGGCGTGCGATTATACACTTTCAGATCATAGCCATCTGCGAGCAGGTTTTGGGCCAGTGCGTGTCCCATATTTCCAAGGCCAATAAAGCCAATTTTTTCCGTCATTAACTGTTCTCCAAATTCCAGGTCAAGTCTTAAATAGGGTTGCTTCTTATATTTATATCAGACTTGCTCATTATCTGCTCTCATTAGTATACTGAAGGGCTATGTAGTAGTTTGTCAATCATTATTGAAAAGCTGCCGCCTGCGGCGGCGGGAGGGTGGGGAGAATAAGCGGGGCACAGCCCCGCACCCCAGGCAATGGGCTTCGCCCCTTGCAACCCCTTGCCTGCCTTTTCGGAGTGGGGAAGATTTGGGGGCACAGCCCCGCGCCCCAGTCAAGGGACTTCGATCCTTGCAATTCCTTGCCTTTTCGGAGGAGGGAAGATTTGAAGGAGTTATTACTCCATAATAAATCAAATTTTAGCTTTTACAATGAGCTTTGGCAGTCTACCAGTCTCCGGATTCATAGTAAGTTGCAGATTCCTACGTTTATTCATCCAACAGTATCACGATGTAAA
>DASSXK010000751.1:0-2342 GCA_035703945.1 Ktedonobacteraceae bacterium
GGAGCGGAGATGACGGTGAGTTTATGCTCCACGTGGCCTTTATCCAGAAGTTTCCACAAACGTTCTCGCGGCAGTAGCATCTTTGGGAGGCGTGGTAACTGAAGTTTTGGCATCAGAAGCGGCTCAAATTGAACGAAATTCGCGACCGGGTCAGGAGTTTTGAATTGTTCTACATCCTGAGGAGGATTGGCTGTTTTTTGATCCTCCTGAAGCAACTGTGAGATTTCCTCAAGTTTTTCCAGGCTCAATTGCATGCTCAGACCAAGATAACGTTTCGTCATCCCTCCCGAACGTCTGTGATAGGCGTACCAGTAGCCCTCATGGCCTCGCTGGCGCTTCTCTTTCAACAGATTGAGCTGCCCATTGCGTCCATTAAAGGCAAAAGCCCGGTGGTTTTCTAACCACTCTAACCAGGAAGCATCTTTGTCGGAGATCTGCTGCGATTGGTCCATCTCCGCTTCAGTGAGGAGATAACTCTCCAGATCTGATACCCAAATTATGGTATGCTTTGCGCTTTTTGGCATCGGTTTCTCTTTTGCTCCCCAACGTTTTCCTTCTGATAGTGCTAATACTATTCGATTGGGGAGCAAAACGCAAATGCTCCCCAATCATCTGCGCCCTGGTTTCAAAAAAACAATGGACCTCAGCGGCACAACTGGTAGGTGGCATCGAACAATACTTTCACCCCAAATTCGAGGTTCGCCAGCGAGATCCGTTCATCGTGACCGTGCGCAACCTGCTGGGGCGACGGCCAACCAGGCTCTGGCCGCATCGGATCAAAGCCATAAGCAATCACACCCAGCGGAGCCAGGAAACGCGAATCGCTTGTCGCTGGAAAAAGATAAGGAGCAACCAGGGCATCTGGATCATGCCTGGCAATAGCATCACGCAAAGCGGCGAACAGCGGTGTCTCAGCACTTCCCTCATGACCGAGAGACTGCGGATCAACCCGCACCTCAACTTGCGGATCGTGGATGCGCTGACGCAACTCCTCTGCGAATGAAGCGCTAGTCTGGCCCGGAATAATTCGTCCATCCAGGCGTGCAATAGCCTCACCAGGAATAACATTGAGAGCCTGCCCGGCCTGTAAAAAAGTAGGTGAAGCGGTATTATGCAGCATTGCCCGCAGACCATTGGCAGATGTTTCTGGTAAGACCCGCATCACCTGCTCCGAAAGCAAAGGATGCAAGGCCTGTAGCAAGATCGCCTGGCTCGGCTGAGTCTGCGTCTGAGCAAGCAGCGAAATAAAGCGGCGGCTTGTCGCGGTGGCATGCAGCGGTAGCGGTCGGGCAGCAATCCGCTGGACGGCACGAGCGAGCCGCACGACAGCGTTATCCCTGTGAGGCACAGAACCATGACCCGGCTCACCAACGGCCCTGAGCGTCACTTCGACTGAGCCCTTTTGCGCTGTCTCGCAGAGATAGATGCGTTTTCCACCGAGCTCTATCGCATAGCCTCCGCCTTCATTGAGTGCATATTCGGCATCGAGCAGACCCGGATCGTGCTCAGCGATCCAGGCCATCCCGTGAGTGCTGGCGTTTTCTTCGTCTGCAACGGCCAGGAAAACAATGTCGCGGTTCAGGGGTTGGCCATTCGCGCGCGCCTGACGGGCGGCGTGAAGGATAAAGGTCAACTCTTTGGCCGTCATACATTTCATATCCACGGCTCCGCGTCCATAAAGATACCCGTTTTGGATTTCGCCACCAAAGGGATCAACCGTCCAGTTCTCCCGTTCCACCGGCACCACATCCACGTGTGAAAGCAAAAGCAGCGGGCGTTGCGTCCCATTGCCGGGCAGGCGGGCCCAGATATTGGGACGGCCAGGGGTTGGCTCTATTATACGGGTCTCTATGCTCTCCAGCTCCAGTTGGGAGTGTAGATAGGCAATTGCCGATGTTTCAGTTTTTGTCGTGTCACAACGTAGCAGTGCCTGCAAATGTCGAGTGGCTTCTTCGCCCAGGGCGCTCCAGGGAAGCGTCTGCTCTTGTATCGTCACAAATAGATCCTTTCAGCATCGAACGTTGATGTTTTTGAAAAGAAATGCTTGCTGATCAGCATAGATGCAGATAGATATTGTTGTCAAGCAACACGCGAGCAAAGCAGGGATTACAGCGTTTCCACCACTCGCCTTTCCTTTTCCAGAAACAGAGAATATCTGGGCTTGATCGAAATAGAGGAAAGGCTTGACCAACAGGGCTAAAATAGCCTGAAAGACCAGAAAAAGCCATTCAATCATTCTATAAGAGGGGAAACACAATGCAATGTAGGATTGGCTGCGGAGCCTGCTGTATTGCGCCCTCGATCTCTTCCGCTATTCCTGGAATGCCCGCTGGGAAGCCAGC
>DASSXK010000145.1:0-3660 GCA_035703945.1 Ktedonobacteraceae bacterium
AGAGAAACGTTTAGTACGTCAATTGGAACGCCTGGGGAACCAGGTCACCGTGCAACCGTTGGTTCAGGCTGGATAATTCCTCACCAGGATCAGCGGGGAAGGACTTTTTCAGAAAAGAGATCAGGATGCCTCCAGAGCAGTCGCTTCCATCGGGTACAATTACGCTTCTTTTCACCGACATCGAAGGGTCAACACGCCTGCTCCAACAGCTAGGAGGAGGCTATACCAGAGTGTTGGCCGAGAGTCGCAAGCTGCTTCGCAAAGCCTTTAAGCACTGGAACGGATACGAAGTCGATACACAGGGGGATGCCTTTTTTGTCGTCTTTCCTTCTGCAACAGATGCTCTCTGTGCCAGCATTATGGCTCAAAGCTCCTTTGCTGAGTACAACTGGCCTGAGGAACTTCAGGTGCGTGTCCGCATCGGACTTCATACGGGAGAGCCCGAACCGGCCGAAGAGGGCTATGTTGGCCTGGATGTTCACCGCGCCGCCCGCATCATGAGCGCTGGTCATGGTGGACAGATCCTGCTCTCCCAGGAAACATACGATCTTGTCGATTCGGGACTACCAGACAAGGTGAGTCTGCGCGACCTGGGTGAATACCATCTCAAGGATATTGAAGGACTGACCCGGCTCTTTCAAGTCGAGATCGAGGGTCTGGCAAACGATTTTCCTCTGTTAAAGACGCCTGGGATGTCCATTCCTCGTCGCAGTATTCCGATTCCACCTACACCCTTGATTGGCCGTGACCGCGAGCTATTGGAGATACGCAAACACTTGCAGCATGACAGTCAGCGTCTGCTCACCTTAACGGGGACGCCCGGTGTTGGTAAGACAAGATTGGCTCTCCAGGCTGCGCTCGAACTTACAGAGAAGTTTCTCGGCGATATCTTTTTCATCGACCTGGCACAGGTACGCAACACTGAAGGCTTTATGACAGCCGTTACCCAGGCCCTGGATCTACGCGAAGAGTCCAGCCTCCCAATCCTGGAACAGATTAAAGAATGGCTGCATGATAAACGCGTCTTGCTCGTGCTGGACAACTTTGAACAGCTAGTCTTCGCCGGTTCATTGCTATCAACACTGCTCGCTTCCTGTCCAAAACTCAAGCTGCTTGTTACCAGCCGCACGATGCTGCATATCCAGGGTGAGCAGGTCTTTGATGTCTTGCCTCTTTTGCTCCCCAATCCCAAACGTCTGCCTAAACTTGAAAAATTGCAGGACTACCCGGCAATAGAACTCTTCGTAGAACGTGCCAGGGCCATTCAACCAGACTTCCAACTTAACGAAACCAATGCCCCGGCCGTCGCGGAAATTTGCGCCCGCCTGGATGGTCTACCGCTGGCAATTGAGCTGGCGGCAGCACGTTGCAGATATTTCGCTCCACCGGTTCTGCTGGCCCGGCTGGAGCAAGGACTGGGCGTTCTCAGTCGTCAGGCTCCAGATCTTCCTGAGCGTCAACAAACGCTCAGAGCGGCGATTACCTGGAGCTACGAACTGTTAGAACCAACAGAGCAACAGGTGTTCCGCCGACTTTCAATCTTCCGCAACGGCTGCACCCTGGAGGCAGCCGAACAGGTATGCTCGTCTGCCAGCCTCGCAAGCGATGACATCGCGGCAATTCTGGAAATGCTGGTAGACAAGAACCTGCTGCGCCAATCGGGACCAGACGTGGAGGAGCCACGTTTCTGGCAGTTGCAAACATTGCAAGAGTATGGCCATGAGCGCCTTGAGCAGTCTCAGGAGCTGGAGACAATCCAGGCAGCTCACGCACGCTATTATCTGGCCTGGACAAAAAAGATAGCTCCCTTCCTGACCGGATCACTGCAAGCCGAGTGGTTGGAGCGCCTGGATAGAGATTATGAGAATGTGCGTATCGCCCTTGAATGGATAATCATCAACGCGGACGGCGAAAGCGCCCTTCAAATGTGCCTCTCCATAAGGATCTTCTGGGAGATTCGTGGGTATATCCGCGAGGCCTCGGCTTTTCTGGATCGTGCGCTCCAGACCAGTAAAGAGATCGAAAGCCCGCTACGAGCAGATGCCCTCCACGCCGCAGGCTTCTTCGCCCTGATGCAGGATGACTCTCCCAAAGCCGAAGCGTGGCTATATGAAGGCCAACTTCTCTTCCGCAAAACCGGAGATAAGACCAGCATGGCAACGATTCTTCGCTTGCAAGGTCATCTGGCCGCCGCAAAAAATAACTACAAGATGGGCAATCGCTTGCTATCCGAAGCCCTGACCCTCTATGCCTCAATGGACAATTACGAAAGAGTAGCCCGTACACGTGAAGATCTGGCCCAGATCGCTATCCTACAATGTGACTATAAGAAGGCACGTCAACTACTTGAGCAAAATATTGCTTACCTAAAAGAGTCTGGCGAACAATTTCCTCACCCGCTTTTCCATCTCTCTACCTTGTTTTTTCTTTCAGGGGAAAACCTGGAAGAGGCCTGGCGGCTATCAGAAGAAAGCCTGGAGATGTTTAAACGGGTGCAAAACAGACGCCTTATCGCTCACATTTACTGTCACCAGGCCAATATCCTCCTCTATACCGAAAATTTGACCGACGCACAAAGCCTGCTGACGGAAAGTATGAGTATATTCAGCGAGCTAGGAGAACGCTCTGGAACAGCAATGGCGACCATAACCAGTGCCCAACTTGCTTTCTTACAGACCGACCTTGCCAAAGCCAGTTCCCTCTACAAGGAATGTCTGGCGCAATTAAAAATCATCGAAGCTAAAGACCTGATCGCACGCTGCCTGGAAGGCTGGGGAGAAGTCCTGGTCACACAAAGAGAACCACGACGAGCGACCCAACTCTGGGGCAAAGCGGCCGCATTGCGTGCCGAACTGGTCGCTCCCATCCCCCCCATTTATCGAATAACTTACGGAGAGGCCGTAAGTAAAGCAAGGAGCAGGCTGGGGGCGAGAAACTTCCAGGCCGCCTGGTTGGAAGGACCATCAATCGAGTTGTGATGCAGTGAAGGGAGGTTTCTCGCTCCTCCCCGACTCATTCATCAATACTATATGAATCCAGGGAATTATACATCCAGGGTTTCATAGAAGCTGCGCGAGCGGCTCTCAAGCCGGGGAATCGCGATACCTTTGACATACTCTTCAAAGTGCGGAGTTGCCATATGAACTTCGTAGGCATCCGCATCTTTGTATTGCTCATAGAGAAAAAATACGTTTGGATTCTCGGGCGAGCGGTGAGCCTGATAGTGCAGGCAGTCAGGCTCCTGTCTGGATAATGGAGTCATCTTCTCAATAACATCTAAAACTACCTCGGCCTGGCCCTCTTCAGCGGTCCAGATCGCTGCAACAACAAACGCCATATTCAAACCTCTTTCCGGTTCAAAGCAACAAACAACAGAGATAGATCAAAATCTTTCGCTGATCGAATTATATCGTATCAGGAATTCAAACGCTGCAAGTCTACAGCACCATTCCTTCATTGACAGCTATTACCTGTTCCGCTTAGCCAGATTATCCTGCTTTATATTCCCCTGTACGCCTCAACCGGGCTCACCTGAAACGGCAAAACGAGGCTTCTCAGCCAACAAGAACCGCTGGCATAAAATATATAGCTTTCATCAAAAATGTTTACGAAGTGTTTATGTCGACATAGGAGTCGTTTATGCTATGTTTATGCAAAATT
>DASSXK010000165.1:0-2424 GCA_035703945.1 Ktedonobacteraceae bacterium
GATACGAACAAAATACGCTTCAAGCCACAAGCGTAGCAGTCTCTTTTGCAGCAACTCAGGTTACGAGCGCACCTGGGGAGAATCGAGGATTTATGGCAACAGAGAATTTAATTAGCAACGACCTCTTCTCACGATTTCAAACACAGCTCAAAGCAGCCGGAGGGGAAGCCCATCTGGTCGAGGGATTAGCTCAAGCCGCACAGCTCATCGCCTCGCATCCTGCTCTGAGCGCAGGTGAGCTCATTATCCCACCTTATTTTCTCAAACATCCCTCCTTTGGCAGCATCCTGGCAAGACTCACCGACGCCGGAATCAATCTACGCGAAGCCGACACGCCAGCCAACGTTGCGGATGCTCCAGCCGGTTTATCAGGAGCGGAGCTGGCGGTCGCTGAAACCGGTTCGGTCCTGCTGGCGGACAACGCTCTTGAAAGTCGGATCGTCGGTATGTTAACCCTCACTCATTTTGTGCTGGTACAAAGCAGCGCCCTCGTCCCCCTTCTGGACAACGCTGGCGAGGTTTTACGTCGCTTGAGCATGGATAAAACCAACCAGCAGCATTATCTGTCAATGGTCACAGGTCCCAGCCGAACCGCCGATATTGAGCGTACCCTGACAATTGGGGTTCAGGGTCCTAAAGTGCTATGTGTCATCTGTATTGCATCTGAAAATATGGGAGGGAATCTATGAGCACGATGCGAGATCTCAACCAGGAGCAAAAAAATCCCACCAATGAACACCAGCACTTTCAAGAACGCCTCCAGCATGCCCTGGAAGATGAGCAGATGCACAGCGCTCTGGAACGCTTCGCCCCCGGCTGGAAGCTCTCCCGCAACGCAACTTTCGCCAGCGAGGAAGAAGCCTATGGCGAGGATTTCACCTTTAGCAACCTGCGTGCCAACCTGCACGCCGCCAAAGATCGGGTGATTAACAACCAGGCCGAGGTCTTTGCACAATTCAAGGCCCAGGCCGAGGCGGCCGGAGCAATTATCTATGAAGCCAAAACGGCTGAAGACGCGAACCGCTATATTTATGAGCTCTGTCAACGCAAAGGGATCGATACAGTCGTTAAATCCAAAACGATGGTCAGCGAGGAGGTAGAGCTGAATCCCTATCTCGAAGCTCGTGGAATCAAACCCATCGAAACCGACCTGGGAGAATGGGTTGCCCAGCTTGCCCACGAACGCCCCTCACACATGGTGATGCCGATCGTCCACAAAACGCGCCAGCAGGTCGGTCAGATCCTGACTGATAACCTTGGTCGCGAGATTTCCCGCGATGATGTGGCCGAACAGGTTGGCGTAATTCGGGTCGAGCATCGCAAATCCTTCCTGACCGCCGGAATGGGCATCAGTGGGGCCAATGCCCTGATCGCTGAAAGCGGCACTGTGATGATGATCACCAACGAAGGAAACGGACGGCTTGTGACCTCACTGCCACCTGTACACGTGGTGATGGCTGGCTATGATAAACTGCTCGGCAGCTATGCGGACGCGATGACGCAGCTTCGTCTGCTGGCCCGCAGTGCAACCGCTCAAAGCATCACCAGCTACACAACCTTCATCACGGGACCCTCGACCCCCGAAAAAGAGATGCATATTGTGATGGTGGATAATGGCCGCAGTGAAATGCGTGAAGATCCACGTTTCAAGGACGCTTTGCGCTGTATCCGCTGTGCTGCCTGCGCCAATATCTGCCCACCTTACCAGGAAGTTGGAGGACATGCCTTTGGGTATATCTATAGCGGGGCAATTGGGCTGGTTGTCACCCCCTTCCATCATGGCCTTGAAGCCGATGCCGGCCCCCAGAGTCTCTGCGTCAGTTGCAATGCCTGCGAGACGATCTGTCCGGTTGAGATCCCCCTTCCCAGCCTGATTCTCGATGTACGCAGCCGCATGGTCCAGGCCCAAGGTCTTCCCTGGATCAAACGACTGATCTTTGGCGTCATGGCCCGACCACGTCTGTTTGGTCTGTTCACGCGTCTTGCCAGCCTGGGACAGCTTCCGATCACACGTGGCAGCGCCTATATTCGTTCTCGCAACCTGCGTATCTTCAACAAAATCCCGCTGGCCCGAACCTTAAACGAAAATCAGGCAAGCTGGCGTAGTATGCCCGCCTTCGCCATCAGACCGCTCCGCGACCGCATAAAGAAGCAGCCTCCCACTGAAACCCAAACCGACCAGGAAACAATCGCGACCCGACCACTGACGGTCTGTTACTTTGCTGGCTGCATGACGGATCGCCTCTATCCCTCGATGGGGCAGGCAACGATAAAGGTGCTTGAGGCATACGGCATCAAAGTGGTCTATCCAACCGACCAGAATTGTTGCGGCCTACCAGCACTGAACTCTGGCGATCGCAAGCACGGTGCTGCGATGGCTCGCCAGACGATTGTTATGCTGGAGCAGGCTCTGCAAAAGAACCA
>DASSXK010000278.1:0-19043 GCA_035703945.1 Ktedonobacteraceae bacterium
TCAGCTTTAATCGTTTCTGGCAATGCTCCTGCTGGCTTCTGGAGTGCGTTCAGTCAACGAAGTGAAAGGTTAGCCAGTGCAATCGCTGTATAAATGATTCCCATCAGCATGATCAGACTGTGGAAGGCAACCCAGAGGAGATAGAGCCTGATACTTCTAAGGATTGGGAAGTCAGCTTGTTGCTCTTTACGGGCAGTTTTCAGCAGTTGCGAGAGCTGCGTTTTGGGATGAAGCTCTTCAAGCCTGTCTCTGATGAGGAATCCCAGGCGGATATGGCGTCGAGCCCTTTCATAGAGTTTGAGACTCGCCAGGATGCCAAAGATGCCAAGCACTATTAACATGAGCGTTAAGGGCAAGGCATTGCGTGTTAAGCCTGTTTGGGTTAGCCCCCCTTGGATCGCGGAGGCGACGATGACGAGGAGTCCTGTGATGTTTGCGCGTTGGTCTTCGGACTGTTTGGCCTGTCCAAATTCTCGATCTGCGGCGTTGATGAGGATATCGGTCGTTTCTGACATAAATGCGTATGCTCCCTCTATGATTTAATTGCTCAGGTACGAATAGCTAGCCATTCACTTCGCTGACTGAACGCGCTCCAGAAGCCAGTACTATCGTTACCAGCATCGCTCCATCTGGGGAGCTTTGAAAGTTGCCTGCTTGCAAAGCGTTCAGTAGGCGCGTGAGCGCCGTTGGGAAGTGTCTTGTAATAGCTAAACGCTAGAACGTTCTTATCATCAAATACTGTATTCATTTGTTTTGGCTGGACACTAGAGCTTTTACTGGCTACAATCAAAGTATGCAGAATCTGGAACCGCTCAAACTTATAGAGGCCAGTTCGCTGTTTCGCGATCTTCAGCCGGACGAAACTACCGCTATCATTGCCCGCTTGCGTTCGATTAGCTTTGCGTGTGGCTCGCGGATCATTGAGCGTGGTGTCTGGCATGGCCTCTTCTATATAATCGCTTCTGGTCGGGTCAGTGTGCTCTTGCAAGAAGAGTTAGATGATTCTTCTTTAAGGCTCAATGGACCTGATGCGCGGGCGCTTGCGCGTTTAGGACCCGGCGAGTGCTTCGGCGAGATGTCTTTGATCACCGGCGAGCTTCCTTCGGCTACGATCCGGGCGGAGGAGGATGTCCAGCTCTGGGCGCTCCCGCAAGCTGATTTTCTGATGCTCGTTGGCTCCTGTCCAACCTTGCTGCGAAATATCAATTCGATCCTGTCTCTGCGGTTGGCCCGGACCAATCAGCAGGTCTTGCAGCAATATGCTGCCGAACGCATCTGGATTTCGCTGCTTGACGAGGGACCTTCTCCCATTCAACGTTCGCTCGTTCTACATATTGCGGCGGCCCTGGCCGAGCGGAGCCGGAAGCGAGTATTGCTGCTTGAATGTTGCGATCAGAAAGAAGCTGTCGGGTTGCGCTTCGTCGCCCATGCCGGACAACTGCGGCCAGCTCTCGCAAGCTGCGCCCGTGATCAGCTAAATTTTCAGCCGCACCGTGCCTCGACCCGCATTGGGGATGGCCTGAAACGTTTTCCTGCTCTAGCCGCCTTGACAGATTTTGAGTCTCTGGCAGGCGTTAACAGCGGCTCAGGCCGAAATCTGGATCTGGCACTGGATGCCCTGCCCGCTTTGTCTGACCTGGCCCGACTGTACGAATATATCCTGCTTGTTACGACCCCTGCCACGCCACCTGAGATCGTGCAGGCGGTGGCACAGGCCAGTACCCACTCCCTTTGCCTGCTTCCAGCCTCATTGGCATCCTCAAAACGCCTGGAAGCTCTGTCAACTGCTCCCTCCGCTGTCTTTGTGACTGATGTATTGGAACGCCCCACGATTGGTCGGCAGGACCACTATGCTGCTTTGCTTGGAGTTGAGGTAGCGCGTCTGTTGCCAGCCGATGAATCGCTGCTGGAACGCTGCTGGGAGCGGCGAAGCACTTTAATGGATCTTGAGCCAGAAGCAGCTTTAACGCAGACGGTAGATTTTGTAGCTCGTTCGATTGCTCATCAAACGGTAGGAATCGCCTTTGGGGGTGGAGGAGCCAGGGGATTTGCTCATCTCGGTGTGCTTGAGCGTTTGCTGGCGCATAAGGTTCCGGTTGATTATATTGCGGCTTGCAGCAGTGGCATCATTACGCCTGGTATGTACCTGATTGGCAAATCGTTCCCGGAGAGCGAAGAGATCTTTTTACAGATTCAGAAGCATATCGTACAGTGGCGTATTCCGCGCACCTCGCTGTTTTCGAATAGAGGTTTGAAGCGCATGTTGCAAGACTTGTGTGGGGACCTACGCTTCGAGGATTTGACGACGCCATTCTCGATTGTCGCCGTCGATCTAGCGACCCGTTCGGGGGTTGTGCTGGACCGGGGACCGATCTGGCAGGCTGGGCTGGCAAGCGTCTCGCTGCCTGGCATCTTTCCGCCAGTGCTGGTGGGCGAGCATATTCTGATGGATGCCGGGATGCACGATCCCGTCCCCGTGCGCCTGGTACGCAAGATGGGCGCGGATATCTTGCTGGCCTCCGAGCTCGGGGGACAGGAGCCACCCTCCCTGACAAGTGCGACCCCCTGGCTGGCCGATCTTAATCTGGCTGGCAAGCAGGCCCGCTCACCTCACATCGTTGATCTTTTGCTGAAGACCTATGATCTGGCGATGGCTACGATTGGGATGCACAGTATCCGCGAGGCCGATGTTGTCATTCGTCCCAGGTTGCATCAGGTCTCTCTGCGCCAGTTCTCGCAAGGGCGCAAGTTTGTGGCAGCCGGGCGTGATGCAGTCGAACACTCCTTGCCTTCTCTCCAGAAGCATCTTCCCTGGCTTGAGTGATTGTTGAGGCTGTTCGTTCCTCGTAGACTGTCAGCTTGCTCATCCCTGATGGTTCTGACATACCAGGCATGAGCAAGCTAACACTGAAATTATTCAGCGAGGGGCATCTGGGGGCCGGTTGTGGGTCCGATCCAGATGGTTTTGATATTCACGAACTCGCGGATACCAAAGACTGACAGTTCACGACCGTAGCCACTGCGTTTGACACCTCCAAAGGGCAGGCGCGGATCGCTGGTTGTCATGCCATTGATGAAGACTCCGCCGGCCTCGATCTTGCGGGCCACCTGCTTCCCATGCTCAATATCCTGGGTCCAGAGGTTGCTGCTCAGACCGTACTCGGAATCGTTGGCAAGCTGGATGGCGTGCTCTTCATCGCGGGCACGGATCACGGCGGCGACGGGTCCAAATGTTTCGGAGTTAAAGACCGGCATTTCGGGCGTGATCCCGGTTAAAATCGTCGGCTGGTAGAAGAAGCCCTTACCTTCCATCGGCTGGCCTCCAAGCACAACTTTAGCCCCCAGCTTGACTGAATCCTGGACCTGCTTATCGAGGTCATCTCGCAGGTCGGCACGTGGCATCGGACCAACCTGGGTTCCGTGATCGAATGGATCGCCAACTTTGAGTTGCGCGGCGACGGCGGCAAACTTCTGCTCAAAAGCTTCGGCAACGGACTCGACGACGATAAAGCGTTTGGCGGCGATACAGCTCTGGCCGGTATTCTGGAAACGAGCCCGCACAGCTACCTGGGCGGCGGCATCCAGATCGGCGTCCGCCAGCACGATGAAGGCGTCCGAGCCACCGAGCTCAAGTACGGCCTTCTTGAGGGCGTGTCCGCTGGCCTGGCCAACGGCTACTCCGGTGGCTTCGCTGCCGGTGAGAGTCACAGCGGCCACGCGTCGATCGGCGATCAGTTTTTCAACCTCGGCCCCTGGCACCAGCAGAGTTTTGAAGATGCCGTTGGGCAGGCCGCTTTCATTGAAAATCCGCTCGATTTCCAGGGCGACCAGTGAGACGTTGGAGGCATGTTTCAGCACAATCGTGTTTCCGGCCATCACGGCACCTGCGGCGAAGCGGAAGATCTGCCAGTAGGGATAGTTCCAGGGCATCACGGCCAGAACCACACCCAGCGGCAGGAACGAGACATAGCTCTGGGTGGCGTTGGTCTCAACCTGCTCGTCCTTAAGGAAGCGCTCGGCGTTATCGGCGTAGAAGTTGCAGACCCAGGCGCACTTATCGATCTCGGCCTCGGCCTCGGCAATTGGCTTGCCCATTTCAAGCGTACTGAGGCTGGCGAGTTCTTTTTTGTGCATGCGTAGATGGTTGGCAACCGCATGTAGATGCTGGCTGCGCTCGGCAAAGCTGGTCTCGCGCCAGCTTAGATACGTGTTATGGGCCAGTTCCAGCGCCTCATTGACCTGGGATGCGCTGGAGGGCTCAAATGTCCTGACGAGTTCTTCGGTACTTGGATTGATTGATTGGATGCTCATAAGTCATTATTCTCTTTCACTAATCGACGCGGGTAAATGAGAGATGTTTATTCGGGCAAGTTCGAGAACGGGGCCGGATCGGGTTGTGTCAGCTTGCCTTCTTGATGGGCACGTACCAATGTCCAGATTTTTTCGGATGTGAGCGGCATATCAATCGTTTTGACCCCAAGTGGAGCAAGCGCATCAAGTACGGCATTGACAATCGCCGGTGGTCCACCGATGCAGCCAGATTCGCCCGCTCCCTTGGCACCCAGCGGATTGGTGGGCGAAGGCGTCTCAACGAAATCCGTGATAAACTCCGGAACCATGTGGGCAAGCGGCAACGCGTAATCCATCAGGCTGCCAGAGAGTAGCTGGCCGTTTTGATCGTAAACGACCTCTTCATATAGCGCTTGCCCCAGTCCCTGGGCCAGTCCTCCATGTGTCTGAGCTTCGGCCAGATCGTGATTGATCAAACAACCTGCGTCATCCACCGCGATATACTTGAGCACCTCGATCTCGCCCGTTTCAGTGTCAATTTCGACGACCGCAAGGTGTGTTCCCGAAGAGTAGGCCGCGCCATCGGGGGCAAAATCATGCCAGGCCGCCAGACCTTCGATTGGGACGCCATTGACGGGATTGGGAGCTTCGTGCTCGATCAACTCTGGTTGGGCCTCGACCATTTGCGCGAGTTTTCCCAGCGAGATTGCGCTGGTTGGCGCACCGCGTACCACGAACTGGCCGGATTCCAGTACAAGATCGTCCTGCGAAACCTCCAACGTCTCGGCCGCCAGCCGCAGGGCTTTGGCCTTGACGGCTTTGGTTGCCAGTTGAATTGCGGAGCCAGCAACCTGCGTGATCCGACTTCCGAAGGTGCCGATACTGAAGGCGGGCAGGTCGCTATTGTTCATCTGAACCTCGACCTGCTCCGTTGGAAGATTCAGGGCTGAGGCCACAATCTGGGCAAAAATAGTGAAGTGACCCTGTCCATTGTGCGACACGCCGCTTTGCAGCAGAACCGTGCCATCCGGCCGGATGCGGACCGTCGCAGCCTCGCGTGGGGCGTTTCCACGAGGGAGCATTGAATCCCCCGAAAGTTCGATAAAGGAGGCCAGCCCGATTCCAATTAATTTAGAGCTAGTTGTCGAACGGGCCTCGCGCTGCTTCGCTTTCCAACGGCTGTACTCACCAGTTTCCAGGGCGAGTTCAAAGCCTGTTTGATAGTTTCCGCTATCGTAGATAATCCCCGTCACAGTTTTGTGGGGGAAGCTATCGGGAGCAATAAAATTGCGGCGTCTGAGCTCGGCCGGGTCCATCTTCAACTCGTGCGCGATCCGGTCCATGACGCGTTCAATAATGTAGGTTGCTTCGGGACGGCCCGCACCGCGATAGGGGGCCGTTGTGGCTTTATTTGTGAAAATACCCACGACCTGACTTTCAACGGCTTCTACCTGATAGGGTCCGCATACCATCCCTGGCGTGCGGGCCGGTACCATTGCCGTGGCAGACGTCAGGAACGCACCCAGATCGCCAAGAGACTTCACACGCAGACCGAGCAGCTTGCCATCATTTTGAAAGGCGGCCTCGACGAGATTAAGTTGACCACGTCCCTGCGACTGGGCCTGCAAATTTTCGCTGCGTTGCTCAATCCACTTGACGGCGCACCCCAATTTCACAGCTAGCATGGCGGCAATAATTTCTTCGCCTAAAAAGAAGTTTTTCGCGCCAAAGGCGCCCCCGACATCGGCGTTCTGGACGTGTATTTTGCTACGTTCAAGGCCAAGAAACCTGGCCAGTGTCTCGTGAGCCCGATAGACCGATTGCGATGAGATTCTGGCCTGGAGCTCTCCATTTGTGTGATCAAAATCAAACAGACAGGCGCGGGGCTCAAGTGAAGAGGGAGCAAGACGCTGATTGATGAGGCGCAGTCTGACCGTCTGATCAGCCCTGGCAAAGGCGGCCTGGATGTCTCCTGCATTCATTTGCATGGAGAAGGCGACGTTCGAGTTGAATTCTGGGTAAAGCAGCGGGGCGTCTGGCTCCAGTGCAGCCTCCAGGTCAACCACAACGGGAAGCGTTTGATATTCCACATCGACCAGGTCGCGGGCGTCCTCCGCGATAGCAAGGCTTTCAGCTAAAATAACGGCGACGGGATCTCCTACATAGCGTACCTTCCCGATCGCCAGGGGTAGGCGCTTAGGATCTCGCAGCCCGGGTATCGGGATGATCTCAAAGGGGGGCATGTCTGCGACCAGTTCCGCGTCTGTAAAGGCCGCGACAACCCCTGGTAGGGCGCGGGCGGCGTCGAGCTGAATACTGCTGATTTCGGCGTGGGCATAGGGACTGCGAACAACGATCATATGGAGGGCCGCTGGTCGGCCCGGGGCAGGTCGTAAATCATCGACATAGTGGGCTTGACCCTTGATGGAGCGCTCATCTTCTCTGCGGCGCTCGGACTTCTTTGTCGGCGTTTGTCTCTGCATATGTGGCATCTTCTTTACGTGTTTTTTTCAAACGCTGTAACGCAATCAATCATTGAGGGAGATTGTCCATTGATCATACCATTCCAACCTGTTGATGTCAATTAAGGCCGGGCTTGCTGTCAGGGAGTTCTCAGGCTTTTTGGAGCAGTCCTGCTCCAAAAAGCAAAAATTTAATCGCTCTAACGTATGTTTGAATCGTTTTCTAAGGCTATATCAGACGATAGGCTATGCGTTAAAATGTGCGCTTAAACAAGCAAGATAATATGGGAGATTACAGGACAAATTTGCCAATTTTGCAAATAAATTTGGAGAAAGCTTGACTTTTAAAAAGTTGATTGGTATGATCAATAGACAATCTTACCAAATAGTCAGGTCGCTCTCGTGAAAATATTATTGGCGAGTTGGGAGCAGTAGAAGCATATGTACGTGCCGATCCAGCCTGTCAAAGTTTTTGAACGGGTTGCTGAACAAATTGAAAAACGCATTCTGGCTGGCGAGCTACGAAGTGGGGATCGTTTGCCAACAGAACGCGAACTGGCTGAGCAGTTCCAGGTCAGCCGTACCGCCGTACGCGAGGCGATGAAGATTCTGGCCCAGAAGGGCCTCGTTGATATGCGCCCTGGCAGAGGAACAATTGTGATCGATGGGGCGCATGAGGCCATGCAGAACTCTATTGATCTGCTCATGAAATTAAAGCTGGGCGAGGTCGGGGGTTCGGATAATCTTGTCGAGGTGCGGGCAATCCTGGAGACCGAGATTGCGGCCCTGGCCGCCGCCCGTGCGACCGAGGACGATATTCAAGCGATGCGTAAGGCCATCGCAGTCATGGATAAAAGCCTTGACGATGCCGATGCCTTTATCCTTGCCGATAATAGTTTTCATGAAGCCCTGGCCGGGGCAACGCATAATGCCTTGATCCTTATTCTTATCAACTCGATTGTCAATCTCCTTTGTGAGCAGCGGAAACAAATATTTGCGGTTGAAGGTGGACCCCAACGCGGACAACTTCATCATCGCCGTATTCTTGATAGCATTGTCAGGCGTGATCCAGAGTCGGCACGCGCTGCTATGGCATCACATCTGCAACAGGTTCGTGAAGACGCCAGTACCTCTATTCTTCAGAAAGAGTAGCTTGTATCGTTTTATATTTTCCTGGTCGGAGGTGTTTATGGCTAATCTTGGATATGTCGGACTGGGAGCGATGGGTGGGCGGGTTGCAAAGCGTTTGCTGGATGCCGGTCATACGGTGACTGGCTATAACCGGACAAAGTCGAAGGCTCAATGGCTTCTGGATGCTGGTATGCAGTGGGGCGAGTCGCCACGGGCTGTGGCTGAGGCCGCAGATGTGGTCTTTACGATGGTAACAAACACAAACGCTTTAAACGAAGTATTTCATGGGCCCGATGGTATTCTGGCGGGTCTGGGACCAAACAAAATCTATGTTGATATGAGCACCGTCAGTCCTTCGGCCTCGCGTCACCTGGCGACACAGGTTGCCGCGCGAGGAGCACAGATGCTGGATTCGCCGGTCTCAGGCAGCGTTATCACGCTTGAGCAGGGTCTGCTCTCGCTGATGGTAGGCGGGGACGAGTCGGCGTTTGAGCGCGTCAAGCCAGTTTTGTTGAATATTGGTCCAAAAGTAAACTATGTCGGTAAAAATGGACAGGCGGTCTTGCTGAAGATCGCGATCAACCTCCAGTTACAGGTTCAGTTCGTTGGTTTTTGCGAAGGGCTCTTTTTGGCGGTCAAGGGTGGGATTCCGATTGAGACCGCGATGGAAGTTATGCATAACAGCGTTATTACCTCACCTTCTTTAAAGTATCGCACTCCTTTCATTCTCGATATGCCCGACGAAGCCTGGTTCAATGTCAACATGATGCAGAAAGATATGCTGCTGGCCGAAGAACTGGGTCGCCAACTTGATGTCACCCTGCCAACCGTTGCGATTAGCAATCAGTTGCTGACCTCGGCACGGGCGATGGGCCTGGAAAAGCAAGATTTCGCAGTCGTGTATAAAGTTCTGGCACGTATGTCTGGTTTAGATCTATAGCGCTCCTGGAGTCGCACATGTTACAACCTGAAGCATCTCAATTGAGCGGCCAGAAGATGTCCAAGCGGGACGCCGAACAGGCTCGCTGGCTGCATATGTACGAACAGATGTTAAAAATTCGCCTGTTTGAAGAGCGGGTCAACCAATTGTATCTCACTGCTAAAATGCCCGGTCTGGCCCACCTTTATGTGGGAGAAGAGGCGATCGCCGTTGGAGTCTGCGAAGCCCTGCGCCGCGATGACTACATCACCAGCACACATCGGGGACATGGTCACTGCCTGGCAAAAGGTGCCTCCGTCGATCTGATGTTTGCCGAACTGCTGGGAAAAGATGCTGGTTACTGCCATGGCAAGGGCGGCTCGATGCATATCGCCGATCAGGATACCGGTAATCTGGGGGCCAACGCCATCGTCGGCGGCAGCGCAGGAATTGCTACCGGCGCCGCCATGTCAAGCAAGCAGCGTGGAACAGACCAGGTCACAGTCTGTTTCTTTGGCGACGGGGCGCTGGGTCAGGGCGTGCTATACGAAGTCATGAATATGGCTTCGCTCTGGAAGTTGCCTGTGATCTATGTCTGCGAGAACAACCTCTATAACGAATACACCCACTACACAGAAACGACCGCTGGCGAGCTGGGTGCCAGAGCCAGCGCCTTTGGGATTCTGACTGAAGAGGTCGATGGCCAGAATGTTCGTGAAGTTCATGCGATAGCGACGCGTCTGATTGAGCGTGCCCGCAAAGGCGAGGGGCCAGGCTTTATGCTCTGCAATACCTATCGCTATCATGGGCATCACGTTGGGGATATACAGCGAGGCTACTACCGCTCGAAGGAAGAAGAAGAACTCTGGAAGACGGAGCGCGATCCTCTAAAGTTGCTGACTGGCTGGTTGACTGAGCAAGGACTGGCTGATAGCAGCATCTTCCAGGAGATCGAGCAGCGAGTGCAGACCGAAATCGAAGCTGGAGCGCAATTCGCCCTCGACGCTCCTTATCCAGAGCCGAGTGAGGTAGCTACGAATGTCTATGCTTGATACAGCCGCGAACGAGACGCGGCAGAATGTGCGTGTGATTACGCTTGGTCAGGCTATCAAGGAAGCACTTGCCGAAGAGATGCGACGCGATCCACGTGTCTTTATCATGGGTGAAGATGTCGCGGAAGCTGGTACCCCTTTCAAAGTGCTTTCGGGCCTGGTTGAAGAATTTGGAACCTCGCGAGTCATTGACTCACCTATCTCCGAGGCTGGCATTACCGGCCTGGGTGTTGGCGGAGCGATGACCGGGATGCGCCCGATCATTGATATCATGTTTGGCGACTTTATCGCCCTGGCAATGGACCAGATTGTGAACCAGGCTGCCAAGGTGCACTATATGTCCGGCGGCAAGCTCAAGGTGCCGCTGGTGATACGCACCACGCTTGGCGCAACCCGGCGTACAGCCGCGCAACATAGCCAGAGCCTGCATGCCTGGGTCAGCCATGTTCCCGGTCTGAAAGTTGTTTTGCCCTCGACCCCTTATGATGCCAAAGGTCTGCTGAAAACCGCGATTCGCGATGAGAATCCAGTTGTATTTTTTGAAGACAAATTGATGTATCAGCTCAAGGGACCCGTCCCCGATAGTGATTATACAATTCCTTTTGGGGTCGCGGATATTAAACGCGCCGGAACCGATATTACGCTGGTTGCGACGAGCAGCATGGTCCAGGTCGCGCTGGCGGCGGCCGAAAAGCTGGCCGAGCTTGGTATCAGTGCCGAAGTTGTTGATCCCCGTACAACTTTTCCACTTGATAAGTCCACATTAATTGAATCCGCGAAGAAGACCAGCCGGGCAATCGTCATCGATGAAGGCTACGAGCGCTATGGTGTGACGGCCGAAATCGCCTCAGTGATCGCCGATGGAGCGTTCTATTATCTTGATGCTCCGGTCAAACGAATGGGCGCGATGGATGTGCCGGTGCCATTTTCACCGGTCCTGGAAGATCTGACCGTTCCTCCCGCCGACACCGTGATGGAGGTCGCAAAAGCTCTCTGCGGACGCGTCTAAATCTTTTCCAATAAAGGAGAGAAGCAATGGCAATCAAAACGTATGGCCTGAATGGCGTGGATTGGGAAGAGCGGACAAATTTTGAGCGACTGCGGACCGAGCGGCTCAATCGGATTAAACGACTGTTGAAAGAGTCGGATATGGGGGCGCTGCTCTGCTTCGACATGAACAATATTCGCTATATTACCGCGACCCACATCGGAACCTGGGCGATGGATAAGCTGACCCGCTTCTCCTTGCTGGCGCAGGATGATGAGCCGATTATGTGGGACTTTGGCTCGGCTGCCCGCCACCACCAGATCTATTCACCCTGGCTGGGTGAACGCTCGCGAGCCGGGATATCGACTCAGCGCGGCGCGATGTCACCCGAATCCGGTCGGGCCGAGGATGTTGCTCGCAAGATTCGCATCGAGCTGGAGGAGCGTGGTCTGCTCAACGAGCCGGTTGGCGTCGATGTTGTGGAGCTGCCCGTCTTATTTGCCTTGCAGGCCGAGGGAATCAAGGTTGTTGATGGTCAGCAGCTTATGCAGCAGGCTCGCGTGATTAAGACGCAGGATGAGATCACCCTGCTGGCGACGGCCTGTATGATGGTTGATGCTGCCTACGATGAGCTGTATCGGGCGATGAAACCGGGCATCCGCGAAAATGAGTGCGTTGGTCTGGTCAGTAAGGTCCTCTATGATCTGGGATCGGAGCATGTTGAAGGCGTTAACGCCATTTCGGGCGAACGCTGTAGTCCCCATCCCCATGTCTATACCGATCGGGCCCTGCGACCCGGCGATCCCGCCTACTTTGATATTTTGCATAGCTACAATGGCTATCGCACCTGCTATTACCGCACCTTTGCGATTGGGAGCGCCTCGCAATCGCAGGTTGATGCCTATAAACGTTGCCGGGATATTCTGGATCGAGCGATTCACGCCATCCGTCCAGGTGTCACAACGGCCGATGTCGTCAAGCTCTGGCCGAAGGCTCAGGAGTTTGGCTTCCCGAACGAAGAGGCCGCCTTTGCCTTGCAGTATGGACATGGCGTCGGACTGTCAATCTGGGAGAAGCCAGTTTTCAGTCGGCTGGTCTCACTTGATCATCCAGAGGTCATCGAAGAAGGCATGGTTTTTGCGTTGGAGACCTTCTGGCCAGCCTCGGATGGTTGGTCTGCTGCGCGTATCGAGGAGCAACTGGTGGTTACAAAAACCGGCTGTGAGGTAATTACGCGCTTCCCGGCGGAGAAGCTACTGGTTGCGGGCGTGCGCTACTATACCGTCGATGGCCCCTTGCCTACGACACGCGAGACCCAATCGAACCTGAATTCAACGTCAATCTAATCTATCTTTGCCTTCTGCTGGCGCGTTTCTACAATCATCGCAGGAACGTGCCAGCCGGTCACTCTATTTGACAGGAGACGATTGATGGCTACAGATGTCATCTTACCGGCACTGGGGATGTCTCAGGATACAGGCAAGATTGTGCAGTGGTTTAAGGCCGAGGGCGAGCAAGTGACAGCAGGAGAGCCACTGCTAGAAATCGAGACCGATAAGGCGACGGTCGAGATTGAAGCGCCTGCCAGTGGCGTGCTTGTTGATCTATCTTCCTCGGCTGGAGACGATGTTCCGGTGGGACAGGTCATTGCGCATATTCTCGCGGCTGGCGAAGTATCGGCGGCTGGAAAGAGCGTGGCCCCGACTGCTTCAATGAACAACGGCTACAAACCAGAGGCGCTTGAGGCCTCGCCTTCTACGGCAGCACCTCAAGCGGGATCTGTCGCAAGCGCCCTGGCCTCACGGATTGCGGCTGAGCATCAACTCGACCTGAGCCAGGTTAAACCAGCCGGGCGCAGGATACAAAAAGCTGATGTCTTGCAGTATCTTCAGAGCCAGCAAACAGCCGCTGCATCCAGTGAAACGGGCAAACGGGTGCTGGCTTCACCTAAAGCGCGTCGGCTGGCTGCTGAGCAGCAGCAAGGGTTAGCGACGATCGTGGGAAGTGGACCCGAAGGCGCGGTGCTGGCGGCGGATGTTCTGGCGGCGGTCGCGCAAGCGACTCAGGCTGTTACAGAAGCCGTTGGGCAACAGCTTCCAACCGAGCAGCCTGCCGAGCAATCGAATGGACCTGCAACGTCGGAAGAGCTAAGCCTGGGCAATACCTGGCGCATTATGGCTGAGCGTACCACGCAAAGCTGGACCAGTGTGCCGCACTTTTATCTCATTCGGGAAGTCAATGTCAGCCGTCTGATGGCCTGGCGGGAGCAGGCGAACAAACGCTCCCCGGTCAAGCTTACCTATACCGACCTGCTGGTGAAAATTGTGGCCACGGCTTTACGGGCGCATCCGCGAGTCAATGTATCCTGGCAGGCTGGTAAACTCACCTTGCAGCCTGAGATTCACGTGGGATTGGCGGCGGCCGTAGAGAACGGGTTGGTTGTGCCGGTTATCCACCGGGCGGATACGCTTGGTCTGGCAGAAATCGCGCATCAGAGGTTAGAGCTGATTGAGAAAGCGCAACGGGGGAAGCTGAGTTTGCAGAATATCAGCGGTGGGACGTTTACAATAAGCAACCTGGGGATGTACAATGTTGACGCATTTAATGCGATCATCAATCAACCCCAGGCCGCAATTCTGGCGATTGGTCGTATTGCTGAGCGTGTTGTGCCGGTGAACCATCAACCAGCCGTGCAGCCGATGCTGCTGCTGACACTCTCCTGTGATCATCGAGCGATCGATGGGGCTCGGGGAGCACAGTTTCTGGATACTCTCGCGAACCTCATCGAAGAGCCGTTAGGGCTCATAAGTTAATAATTGTCAGCGGGCTAATTCAGTACTATTCGGGTGGAAGAGGAATAGGTGGGGGAAACTGCAAGTTTTCTGGTTAATCAGGTAGCGATCCACAGACGTTTACTCAATGCCCACAGGGGTGGGTGAAAGAACCGGATAACCACGATGGGTTATCCCAAAGTAAATACGAGTAACCGCAGTGGTTACTCGTAGTCGATAGAGTGACCATGTTGGCTACTCTTTAGATAGTGGAGAACAACCATGAGAGGTCAATCTACTCTTTGGGGAAGGCTGGGATTCAAGAGCATCACTGGAATATTTTTGTTACTCTTTGTCCTGAGCGCATGTGCTTCGAACAGCTCTTCTACAACCGGAACTACCCAGCCGACGACGCCAATTAAGATCGGTATTTCGCTTTCGCTTTCAGGCGACTTCTCTGCCGATGGCCTGGCCTTCCAGCAGGGATACCAACTGTGGGCCGCCACGGTCAATAAGAATGGTGGCATTCTGGGCCGCCAGGTGAAGTTGGACATCGTTTCCGATGCCAGTAACACCACCCAGGTTGTCACGAACTACCAGAAACTCATTACGGTGGATAAATGTGATGTGGTATTCGGACCCTTCTCTTCCTTGCTGACGAAACCAGCCTCGGTTATTGCCAACCGTTATGGATACGCCTTTATCGAAGGTGCTGGTGGCGGACCCTCAGTCTTTACGCAAGGGCTGCACAATCTTTTCGATGTGTCTGCGCCAGTTGCAAATCTGTTGGTGAGCTTTACACAGTACATCAAATCCTTGCCTGCCACGGATCGACCGACGACGGCTGCTTACGCAACCCAGGACGATCCCTTTACTCAGCCCCAGGTTGATACCGCCAAGCAATACCTGGAACAGGCAGGCATTAAAACGGTTTCTTATCAGGTATATCCGGCAGAGACGACTGACTATACCCCGATTGCTCAGAAGATGGTCGCCTCCAACGCCCAGATCATTATCACTGGAACGTTGCTACCGGATATCGTTGCGTATATTCAAGCGTTTAAGCAGCAGCATTATAATCCCAAGGCTATCATTGCGACGGCTGGTCCGGATCAGGGGGCACAGTTCACCAAAGCGGTTGGCGGAGCCGCCTCGGCCGAAGGCGTCTTTGTACCCAATGGTGGCTGGTATCCCCAGATTAACACCTTCCAGAATGCCCAGATGGTCAAAGATTTTCTGGCGCAGTATGGTGGAACCCCCGATGCAATTAGCTCGGATGTGGCTGAGGCCTTCGCCGTCGGTCAGGTCTTTGAGCAGGCTGCCAAGAATGCCGGAACGATCGATAACACCAAGTTGATTGCTGAATTACATTCAGGCAAAACCTACCAGAGTGTCCAGGGTCCTGTGAAGTTTAACGATCAAGGTCAAAATGTACTGGCAACGGGCTATCTGTTCCAGTGGCAAAAAGGAACATTGGTTTCAGTTTTCCCAGCAGACCTTGCAACGAATAAACCTCAGTATCCCAAGCCAAACTGGCCGTAAGTTCCTGGTTTACAGATTTGTTGTACCGTTAACAACCATGTAATCTCGCCTGCTACCAGCGACCTGGTAGCAGGTCCCTCATCTCTCTAAATGGCGTTTCACCACGAATAGAGGCAGATCTTCTTGTTGGAAAATCTCTGCCGGGAAAGAGGCTTGATAGTGAGCATTTTTCTTGAAGCCATTGTTACAGGAATACTCACCGGAGGCGTGTATGCTTTGATGGCATCCGGACTGACCCTGGTTTTTGGGGTCATGGATATCATCAATGTTGGCCAGGGGGCCCTGGTGATTCTGGGTGCTTATCTGAGTTATTACCTGGAGCAAACCTTTCACATCGACCTGTTTCTGGGATTGTTGATAACCCTGCCGCTGATGTTTGTGCTGGGTCTGCTGATTGAGTTGTTCTTTATCCGCCCAATCAAGCGAGATCGCACTATGCTTTCCATCCTTGTCACGTATGGGGTGGCTTTGATTATTGAAGGCGTGCTGAACTTGATATTTAGTGCCAACAATGTCAAACTTCAGGCCTGGTACATTACGGATTCGATCAATGTTGGTGGGTTCTATCTCTCCTATATTTATATCTTCGGCTTCCTGCTGGCCGTGGCTTTGCTGGGGGCGCTCTACCTGCTGCTCTATCAGACCAAATTTGGACATAGCGTGCGGGCTTCGATGCAGAATCGGGTTGCCGCCGAGCTGATCGGTATCAACGTTGAGCGTGTTTCAGCGATTACATTTGGAATTGGCATCGCACTGGCCGCTGCGGGCGGTATGGCTTTTGGGGCCACCAATGCTTTCAATGCTGGTAGTTCGTATGACCTGATCTCACGTCTGCTGGCCATCATCATCTTTGGCGGTATGGGAAGCCTGTCGGGAGCGCTGGTGGCATCCTTAAGCATGCTGGTGATTGAAGATGTGACCTCTGTCCTCTGGTCCCCGGTCTGGGCCAGCACGGTCTTCTTCATCTTGCTTGTGATTATCCTGTTGCTTCGCCCTCAGGGCTTGTTTGGACAGGCAGAAGGAAGGAAGCAATGAGAATCTATAAAATCGTCGGGCTTGTGCTGGCACTGCTGATTGCGCTGGCCTTTCCGCTTGTCTCTCCTAATCCGGCTGTTACAACGGTTGCGGTCTTTACCCTGATTTTCGCGGCCGCTGCGACGGGTTGGAATGTCTTTTCAGGCTATAGTGGCTATATTTCGCTGGGCCACGCCGCATACTTTGGAGTGGGCGGCTATGCCATGGCGATCCTGTGCCAGGATTGGAAGATCCAGGGAGGCTATTCGGCTTTCTGGCTGGTGCCGATTGCGGGTTTGGTCGCGGCGCTTTTCGCGCTGCCCCTGGGCTGGATTGCCCTGCGTGTGCGGCGACATACCTTTGTCGTGATTACGATTGCGATGTTCTTCATTCTACAGTTGCTTTCCTATAATCTGCGCGGCCTGACGAATGGTTCAATCGGTCTGGGTCTGCCTATTCCGATCGATTGGGGCGGTGATTTCTATGACATCCCGTTCTATTATGTGGCGCTGGCTGTGTTGCTACTGGCAATTGGGATCTCCTGGTGGGTACGTAATTCAAAATATGGCCTGGGACTGCTGGCAATTCGTGATGACGAGGATCGAGCGATGGGTCTTGGCGTCACGACCGGTCCATCCAAGCTGGTGGCTTTTATCATCTCAGCTTTTATCGTTGGGATGGTCGGGGCGATCTGGGCTTACTTTGTCGAGTCGATCTATCCAGCCTCTGGCTTTGATGCGACCTTCGATGTCGCAGTTGTTCTGATGGCGTACCTTGGTGGATTGGGGACGATCAGCGGTCCTATTTTGGGCGCTTTGATTCTTGAGCCTGCTCAGCAATACTTTACGGTAGAATATGGTGCGAACGGTTATTACCTGATAATATATGGAGCATTGTTCCTGGTAATTATGTTGTTGCTGCCACGTGGAATTGTCCCAACCTTGACCGATCGCTGGAACAGAATTCAATTGGCCCGTCATAGAGAGAGTGCCCCGCCGATGCCAGCAATGGCGCTTTCCACTGGAAGTGGAGCTGAGAGCACTGATCGGAAAGAAGAGATCAACTTATGAGTTTCTTAGAGGCACAGGGTATATCCAAGGCTTTTGGAGGGATTCAGGCGCTGGAAACCTGCTCGGTCAGCGTGGAGGCTGGTTCGATCACCGGCCTGATCGGTCCCAATGGTTCAGGCAAGACGACGATGTTCAATGTGATGACCGGCTATGAGCGGGTCGATAGCGGACAGGTGCGTCTGAATGATAAAGCGATTACGAATCTTTCGCCTGATAAGGTGTTCCGCCTGGGAATTGGCCGGACCTTTCAGTTAACGCGTATCTTTCCCCGCCTGACGGTGCTTGAGAATATGCATGTCGCCGCTCAACGCAACGATTTTAAGGGGCTGCTGAGCCGCTGGAGCTCAACCCACGAGCAACAGCGTGCAATTGAGCTGCTGGATTTTGTGGGGCTGACGTCGCTCAAGGATTTGCAGGCCGGGAATCTCTCTTTTGGACAGAAGAAGCTGTTGGAGTTTGCCTTTGTGCTGATTGCTGAGCCAAAGATCATCCTGCTGGATGAGCCGGCTGGTGGGGTCAATCCAACGATGGTGAATTACCTGGCGGACCGGATTCGCAAGCTGAATCAGCAGGGGATCACGTTCCTGGTGGTTGAGCATAATATGGAATTTGTGATGAACCTCTGCGATAAAGTGCTTGTGATGCATCGCGGCACCAAAATCGCCGAAGGCGCACCGGCTGAAATACGTGAAAATCCGGCTGTGTTAGAAGCGTATCTGGGAGACTAAGAGTATGCTGCTGAAAATCCACAATATCTATGCTGGCTACGATGGCAGTGATGTGCTAAAGGGCGTCAGTATCGAGGTAGAACAGGGAACCACGACCTGTATCGTCGGCCCAAATGGGGCAGGCAAGTCCACGGTTCTGCGCGTGTTGAGCGGCCTTCTGAAGCCGCGCCTGGGCGAGGTGACGTTTGATAACCAATCAATTGTTGGTTTGCCGCCGCGTCAGATCCTGGCAATGGGGATTGTCCAGGTTCCACAGAGCCATAGTCTCTTTCCGAGTATGACGGTGCAACAAAATGTGCGCCTGGGTGCCTACACCATTAATAATAAGGCCCTTGTCGAGCGCCGTCTCAGTGAGGTCGCAGAGATGTTCCCGGTCGTCAAGACGCGGGCCAACGAGAAGGCGGGCAACCTCTCTGGCGGTCAACAACGCCTGGTTGAATTTGCCCGTAGCTTGATGTTAGATCCGCGCGTGATCCTGCTTGACGAGCCATCAATGGGTTTAGATCCTAAAACCTTCAAACAGGTGGTGGAGACGATCAAGATTATGCAGAGCGGTGGCCGCACGATTCTGTTGGTTGAGCAAAATGCCCGCACTGGTTTGAGTATCGCCAATACTGGCGTGGTGATGGAGAGCGGACAGGTTCGCCTGACTGGGACGCACGATGAAGTCCTGAATAATCCTGAGATTGGTCGCCTCTATCTGGGCGGAACGCTTTCATCGGCCTCCTGATTCTCGCTGGAAAGGAAGACAAGACGTTATGGCAAGAGATGCACAGGTGCAGAGTGCAATCGATAACTGGGCTCCCCGCTTTGTTTCAAATGGCGTGGATACGAATGACTTTGAGCGTGTGACCGCCAGTGTTGAGCACTGGGAGGATTGGTGTCGTAAATGGTCCGAGTGTGGGGCGATGCACGAGCGTATGGCTGAGGAGGCTGAGGCGGCCGGTCAGTACGAGTCGGCCGGTTATCATTACTTCCACGCGGCGATTTCCTATCACTTCGGCAAATATTTGTTTGTGCGCTGGCCTGAGCAGTTGCGAGAGGCGCATCAGCATGTTGTGCGCGACTACCAGCGC
>DASSXK010000492.1:0-12421 GCA_035703945.1 Ktedonobacteraceae bacterium
TAGGAGAAAAGCCCCAACCTATTGAACACTTGTCTGTCTTCTGGTAAGGTGATAAGGTGATCATTTTGCCGTTACATGAGGTAGCGTAAAGAGCACCAGTTTTGGAGAAAAGATGAGCGAGATCTCACAGCACATCGAACAATATGATTTAGCAAACCAGCTTGGGCAGGGACACGCTGGTGAGGTCTGGAAGGGGTATCACAGCAAAACGGGGCGCGATGTCGCAATTAAGATATTCCACCCGGATTTGCTCCAATCTGATCCCCATTTCCTGCATTACTTTTTGCAGCAAAAAGATCAACTTCTCCTCTTAGAGCATCCCAATATTATCAGAATTCGCGATATAAATATTGAGCGAGCCGAAAATAATGCCGGGGTTATCGCCTATATGGTCCAGGACTATATTCAAGGTCAGACGCTTGCCCAATATATGCAAAGAACCGCACATCAAGGCACAGTTCCCCCCGTCTCTGAAGTCGTATACCTGCTGATGTGCATTGGCTCTGCTATCGATTATGCCCACCAAAAAGGCATTGTGCATGGAGATATAAAGCCAACAAACATTCTGCTCGATCAAAATAACTGTTCCCAAAGCCCGACCGGCGAACCAATGCTGGGCGATTTCGGGATGGCAAACCTTCCAGGTTTTTTGCGTAGTAATGAAAAGCCGTATTACATTTCGGTAGAGCAAGCCCAGGGCCATGCAGCCACAGCGGCGAGCGACATTTACTCGCTTGGGGTGATTCTCTATGAAATCCTCACGGGTCAGCTCCCTTTCCAGGGAAGCACCCAGGCAAGCATTCTCAAACAACATATGACCGTCTTGCCTTCTCCACCACTTCTGATCAATCCGACCATCCCTTATGCGCTTTCCGAAGCGATCATGCGGGCACTCAAAAAAGATCCACATCTCCGCTATGCCACCGCCTCCCAATTTATGGCAGCGGTAGCGGAAGCATGCAGCAACAACGAAGCAGTTCGTCTGCTAAGCGGCACGATGAAAACGCGGACCTACACACCCTCCAATCCACAACCAGATACGAATACACCACCTAAGCCACGTTTTACCACGATTCTCGGCGTGTCAATGCCAATTTCGGATACCCCATCGAGCGAGGGTTCGCAGTTTATTTTGCCGAACCAAAAGGGCTGGCAACAATCAACCAATCAACCCCGCAATCCTGCTGACTTCCAGGACATCTCGTTCCAGATTCCTGATTCCAAACAAACAGGTCAGTTTCGGCCAATTCAGCCCCTTATCTCGTCCGGGCAATCTGGCCAAATCAATCCGAACAGTGGTAAATTAATCTCGCCGGGCACGCAACCATCCAATCAAGCGGCACCCGGTACCCACCCACAATTTCAGGGAATCCCTGATGCGGGTCAATCCGTTGGAAACAGCTATGGCTCCTATATCCCTGAACAGGCTCCCTCACGTTTGACACCAGAGATACTCCCTGCTACGGATGTTCCTAACAGGCCTTATGAGTATCAACAGTCAGCCCCAAACTATGGTTCACAGCAGCCGGCTCATAGTTATCAACAACAGTATAATGTGTCGCAGCCGCTCAGCCCGGCCAGTAACCCACCACTACAGACGCACGATCGGAAGCGACCTCGTTTCCTCTTAATCGCGCTCGTAGCTGTGTTACTGCTGGCGATTCTGTTTGGAGTTATCGGAAAAAACTTGATTTCAGGAGCATCCCAGACTCCCACGACAGCTATAACGTCCTCCTCTACGGTCGGAAACATTTTCTTGCAAGATGATTCCAATGGCCTGGGACATGAAGATACGGCTCAGATCGACCTGCAAAATATCAGTACTCCTCCAGCCGGAAAAGCCTACTATGCCTGGTTTGAGGGAAAAGGCCAGCCTGCTCTGCTCATTGGCAAATTGAATGTGGACCATGCCAAAGCCTCTTTGGTCTACAATGGCAATGCGAATCATACCAACCTGTTGGCGGTCGCTGATAGTTTTATCGTAACCAATGAGAACAACACATCCACTCCAAAAGCCCCTTCTGGAGATATTGTCTATACAGGGAATTTCGACGAGGCCAATTTGCCAACCCTGAAATTGTTGCTTGCTTCGAATCCTAATTTTCCCAATGGGCAAGGGACAGCCGTCACGATGCTCGAAATGATCAAATCCCTGAACGAAAAGGCCGGGACAATTGTTGATTATCTCCAGGCCAACGATACCCAGTTGCCAACACGTCAGGCGATCCGCATGATTGAAATGATCGATGGTACGCGTTATGCCCAAACAAGCGGCGATCTACCAGCCAAACTCGGCACTAATTTAACTGTCAATATTGGCTTGTTCTCCTCGCCCAGGACAACTGGAGTGATTGATACACTCACCAACGAGGTCAACAAGTTGCCTCAAAGCGATCCACATGTACAGAATGTACGCAGCGCGATTACCGATGTGAATAACTGGTTACACTCTGTCCATGATCTGACCGTTCAGTTCTTACATGCCAAAAACATGAAAGGTCCTCAAATCCTCCAGATTGCTCAGGAGTTGAAGAAGCTTTCAGCAGATACCTATACCGGGCGGACGATTGCTCCCAATCCCAGCCCACTGCCAATTCTGGGCTCGGCCGGAGCGCTCCAGGCCTATAACGAATGCCAGGACCTGGCAGCTATCACTGTCAAACTTCCTCAAAGCTAACAAATGGCAAAAAGACACGAAGCAAAGGGTTGCACCTGTGCACATTCTTCTGCTTCGGGCCTTTTTGCTTAAGCTATCTGCTTGTTTAGCGACGGCGCTTCGCCATATCCTCTTCGGTCGTTCCTCGCGTTACCAGTTCATAAAGCAAGGCCTGGCCGCTTTTCGGACGCAAAATCCGACCCAGACGTTGAATATATTCACGCTTCGTAGCGTTGCCGCTCACGATAATCGCCACCCGGCAATCGGGCACATCCACCCCCTCGTTCAACACACGGCCAGTCACCAGCTTGGTATACTGTCCACTTTTGAAACGTTCGAGAATGATCCGCCTCTCTTCCTGCGGGGTTTTATAGGTGATGCTTGGCAGACAAAAACGGCGGCTGATCTCATCAACAACATAGTTATATTCAGAAAAAAGCAAGACCTGGTCATCGAGATGGCGGGATAGAATCTGCTCAACTTCGGCATATTTGGCAGAGGAATTCAGGGCGATATTGCGGGTTTCGCGCCAGGCCAGCATCGCCGCACGCGCCTCCGGATCGCGCGCACTCATAAAGATCAACTTCTGCTGAAAGTCTTCGGGGGTCCGAATAAAGATGCGGCGGCGCTGCAAGAAGCTGCGATAGACCTGCCGTTGCTCAGCATAACGCGCCTCCTCCTCAGGAGAAAGGGAGATACCAATCTTAATCTCTCGATAGTTTGCCAGGTAACTTCCCTTTGTCAGTTCGGCAGGCGAACGGCGATAGACCTCGGGACCGATCAGGACTTCGAGCTCTTCGTGGGCCATGTCACTGCGTTCGGGTGTTGCACTCAAACCCAACCGCAGAGGCGTGAACGCGCCCTCGGCAATGAAGCGGTAGGTCGGGGCTGGTAAATGGTGACATTCATCAAAGACCAGCAATCCGAAGCGATGCAGTTCACGAGGATAGAGGGCGGCCGAATCATAGGTCATAATTGTGATTGGTCGTAGCTCTTTTTCTCCGCCCCCAAACAGTCCAATCTCCGTCAGATCGAGTGAAAGCGCCTGAGCCAGCGCCAGACGCCACTGCTGAAGCAGATCAATCGTTGGAACCACCACCAGCGTCCAACGTCGGGTGGCATTGATTGCCATCGCAGCGACAAAGGTTTTTCCCGCTCCGGTCGGCAACACGACCACCCCGGCGCTCTGTGCAGCCTGCCAGCATTCAAGAGCCGCAATTTGATAGGGACGCGGCTCCAATGTCAAGCGTGTCTCGCTCTCCAGGGCTGGACGCTCATTAAAGGCCACGGTGAAGGGCGTCTGCTGCTCCTCAAGGGCCTTCCGAACAACCTGGAAGAGGCGCGGCTGAATACGCAGAAAATGGTGTCGCTTATCCTGTACGAAACGTGAACGCACCGATTCGGGCAGACGTGAACCGAACAACTTTTCCAACAAGCGAGCCAGCGGCAAGCTGTACCACTCAGCCGGACACAGAATTATCAGATCCCGCCCGCGCAAATCAAGGGTTGTGATGGAAACATCAGCAGTAGCCATACGTATTTTCGCCTCTCCTCGTGGACACCACAAAACCAGACCTCAGATACAGGGATTGAATGAACACAAGTGCCGAAAAGGCAATACCGCTCCTGAGCACGGATGACACCTGAGAACGTTTCCCACTACATCAATGTTTTAAGCCGATCCGCTGCTCAAGTTCGCTGGCAACGCGGTAGGGGTCGCGCTCGCGCTGGTTAATCTCATTGGCAAACTGTAACCATTCCTCGTCACTGACCTGGGACTTCAAGGAATTCATCACCGACTGCAAGATGAGATTCTGCACTTCGCTGCGCACCTGTCGCTGTGCTCTTGTCGCCAGCATCCCGCTTTCCAGCAGGTAACGATAGTGACGTTCTGTCTCATCAACCACCTCACCGATCCCCTGGTTCTTCAAAGCACTGACTTTAACTATCGGAATCTTCCAGCTCAACTCGCGCTTGTGTGGAGCAAGGCTCAACAGCATTGACAACTCGGCGGCGGTCTGGTTGGACTCGGGCTTATCGGCTTTCGTCACAACAAACACATCGGCGATCTCCAGAATACCAGCCTTGATGGCTTGAATATCATCACCCAGACCGGGGGCGCAGACCACAAAAACGGTCTGAGCGGTGCGCATCACCTCAACCTCGGCCTGGCCAGTCCCGACCGTTTCGATCAAGATTGGATCGTAGCCAGCAGCATCCATCGCTCGCACGACGTCGCGGGTGGAGGCTGAGAGGCCACCCAGGCTTCCCCGGCTTGCCATACTGCGAATGAAAACATTTGGATCGCCCGCCAGTTCCATCATGCGAATGCGATCACCGAGAATCGCCCCGCCGCTGAAGGGACTGCTGGGATCAATTGCTACTACGCCCACTTTTTTGCCACGCTGACGGAGCTCACGCACCATATGCGTCACCAGCGTACTTTTGCCTGCGCCCGGTGAGCCAGTGATACCAATAATATGGGCATTTCCAGAATGAAGGTGGAGTTCACTTAGATAGCGACGTGCCTGAGGAATTTCGTTTTCAATCAATGTGATCATGCGTGCCAGCGCACGCCGATCACCCTGGAGAACCCGTTCGACGATATTTTGCAAGACGCACCTATTCTTCTGAATCAACCGTCAGGCGATCTGCCTGGATATTCTCGCGTACAAACTTGATAATCTCATCCATTGAGGTCCCAGGGCCAAAGCAGCCCTTAATCCCAATCTTCTGAATCTCTGCCAGGTCTTCATCGGGTAGGATGCCACCAGCGGCTACCAGCACGTCATCCACGCCATTCTGGCGCAGTAGCTCCATCACTTTCGGGAAGAGGGCCATATGTGCCCCTGAGAGGATACTCATCAGGATGGCATCCACGTCTTCCTGAACAGCCGCCCCAACAATCATTTCGGGCGTCTGACGAATTCCCGTATAAATTACTTCCATACCAGCATCACGCAACGCACGTGCAATCACTTTCGCGCCGCGATCATGCCCATCAAGTCCCGGCTTCGCGACCAATACGCGAATTGGGCGAGTTTGAGTAGTAGCCATTATCAAAGACTCCTTTGTCTGTGGTTATTTCTGGTAACAAGGTCCGGTAGAGTACACTAATCGCGCCCTCCAACTTTTCAAATAAGTGGTGGCTTTCCACTTGCCATTCTACTACGGACCCTCGTGCATCGCAAGCGGAACGTAGTTCCTGGGCCAGTTCGCTGATGCGTTTCACATCACGGCGCCTGATCACAGCAGGAACGGGAAGTCTCGCCAGCACATGTTGCTCAATCTGAGGTTGTACAAGCTTGTACGCAGTATGCTGAAGATATATATAGGTACGCAACAGGCGTGAGTTGAGCAAAGCCATAAAGAAATACAAATCATCTATATCAAGGTCTGGACGACAGGGCAAGAGCAGATAGAGAGTCTGCAAGGCGATATGATCCTGAAGATCAACTGTTGCCCGCAAATTGCCGGTACTTTTCACAACAAGCAGCTTGGGAGCATGATAACGCAACAGAGGCTTCGCAATCTCGCTACGGGAAATCCCCCAACGACCGGACGGCGTTGCGTAGGGCTGAATATCAATCCCCCCGCGCAAGACACGATAATGGGTCTCACAATCTCGTTCCAGTTCAACCAGGAGCGGCGATTCGCGTCCCAGTTCTTCCCCTCGCCGCACTTGAAAGAAATCACTGAGTGGCAGCAAATAATTTTTGCCTTTACCAGGATGTTCCAATTGCTTGCGGAAGCGTTCGGTGACCGAACCAGATTCGCTATTCAACAAATATCGGAACTCTGCCCCCGGCTGACGAGCCAGCAAGCGCTGAGGGACCTGATGAGAAGATTCCAGGTCTTGCGGGAGTTGAGAACGCTTGAGCTGGTTGGGCCAGCCTTCGCGCCGCCAGGAAATCTTGTGGATGCTGCGTGGAGGACGCTTCTGTGCAATAATTACGACCGCTCCGACATGGGCCGCGAACAGACCGGAGAAATGCCATAGATGATGAATCGTCGATTCATTCAACAATCTCAGGCGTTCAGGAGCAGCGTTGGCACGGGCCAGCAACGGATCAGGCAGCACAAGTCCCAGCCAGCCCCGAGGGCGCAGCGCTTGAAAAGCCAGATCTAAAAATAACAGGTAGCTATCAGTCTGGCCACGTTGCTGGGCCGACCGATACCCGCTCAGATCGCTATTTTTGGCCGCGAGATAGGGAGGATTGGCCAGGAAGAGATCAACACAGGGCTCCCAGTGCAGGCTCAAACTATCGGCTTGATGAATATGCAAGGGAAAAGAGGCAGCCAGATCTTGCTTCACCTGAGCTTCAAAGCTCGTGCGCAGACGCATCTCGGCCAGGAAACAAGCGACCGGATCAGGATCAAAGCCCCAGAGATTGTGCTGAAACAGGCTGGCCCGCTTGCGAGACGAAAGCGTGCTATCCGAAGCTAATGACGTCGCCAGGCGCTGAGCCGCCTCCATCAGAAAATTACCGCTGCCACAGGCCGGGTCCAGCACACGTATACGAGAGAGGTTAGCATCCGAAACATAGCCACAAGCATCTAAAATTTGCGAGACTAAGGCGGGGGGAGTCGAAAAATGCCCACGCCTCTTCCGCTCAGCAGAGGGAAGATCCGCTTCGTACCAGTCAAATAGTCGGCCTGTCTCTTGCATACCCACTGCTGCATTCCTTCTCGCACGATTAATACCTCGGAACCGCACGCTCAAGCATCAAGGTTATCTCCGACACTTCACGGAGTGCACGGCAAACATACCGCTACATTGGGAGCTTCTTCCCACGTAATTATAGGCTTGCGTATCTGATTAACCTTAGTGGTTACAGAGAACAAAAAGTCCAGGCCAAAGCGACCAACCAGCCCATAAACCTCCCGCATCACAACAGCCACTTAAAGACCCGGTGTGAAGCAACTATCAGTGATCTATTGAGTTGGTGGTTCCTGAAAAAGCTTCAATGCCTTTTGTGCTGCGATGCGCCCGGCCTCTTTAATACTGGAGGCGATTCCTACTCCCAGTAAAGCCTCTTTCTCAAAAACCCCGACCGTAAAAACGCGATCATTGTGCTGCCCACCTTGCTCCAGGACGCGGTAGCGCGGCAGACTACCTGAACGAGAAAGAATCACCCGTTGCAAGCGGCCTTTGGGATTGGTATCCAGGTTTTGGTTCTGGAGCAAAACAATCTCAGGAAAAATCGTACGCTCCACAAAAGCCCGTGCGGCCTCGCTCCCCAGATCAATATGGATCGCACCGACAAGCGCCTCAACAACATCCGCGCAAAGCGAATCACGCGAGCGGTCATTGAACGTACGCAGATTGGCAAGATCCACCCGAATAAAAGGGAACAGACCCAGTTGTCTACCAACCTTTGCCAGCACGCGGCGACTTACAACCTCGGATTTGATCGTAGTCATCTCTCCTTCCGAGGCGTCAGGTAGGCTGCGAAAGATATAATCCACTACATGCGCACCAAGAATCGCATCACCCAAAAATTCCAACGTATCATAAGAATCGCGGACAGCATTTTCGGGGCAGCAGGAATGATGCGTAACCGCTCGTAATAATAATGCGCGGTCAGTAAAAGTCACTTGAAGCAACTTTTCTAAAGCTGCGAGATTATCCGCTGTTTTCATATCACTATTATAAATCAGGATTCTATAAAGCGTCGAGCTTCATTTGGCTCATCTCAAAAGTCCACAAGTTGTACCCTTGACCCAACCGCCTGGATTTTATATCCTTACATAAGTAGTAACGTTGAAACAGAGGAATAAGCAGCAAATGTTCTTGAATGGACCGGATGACGTATAATTTGATGCATAAGAAAAAAAGCGTCGTGTAAGATTGGATTATTCCAGTATGTTTCATTTCGATGTCAAAAAAAAGTTGCCCTGGCTCAGCGCGGCCTTTGCCTGCGCCTGCTTACTGCTATTGTTCTTC
This sequence comes from Ktedonobacteraceae bacterium, assembly GCA_035703945.1. Classification (GTDB taxonomy): domain Bacteria; phylum Chloroflexota; class Ktedonobacteria; order Ktedonobacterales; family Ktedonobacteraceae; genus DASSXK01. The sequence continues at coordinate 8,604 of DASSXK010000492.1, forward strand.
CCAGCAACAAGTGAGGCGCATGCCATCCTCCTACGCTCTGAGCCGTCGCAGGATGCGATCTTAAACACACCTCCACAACAGGTCAAAATGTGGTTTAGCGAGGATCTCAATCCTTCCCTCAGCACCGCTGTTGTCGTCAATACCAATAATCAGCGAGTCGACAATAAAGATGCCCATATTGCAAGCAGCGACACACGCGAGATGGACCTGACACTACCCACAAACCTTACTCCAGATGTCTATGTGGTAGTCTGGCGCAGTTCTTCGTCTGACGATGGACATGTCTTGCGCGGCTCATTTATTTTTACGATTGCTCGTCCAGATGGAAGCGTCCCCAGCCTCAACGGAGGAGCCCGCCCAGGTGCAAATGTCCTTGGAGGCTCAAGTAGCCTTACCGGACTCTATACCGGTCAATTTGACGGTCCAACCCTCCTTAATTTTGTGATGATTTCACTCGTCGAGCTGGGAGTGGTTTTCTGGGTCGGTGCACAACTCTGGCTGATGTTCGTTTTGCAGCCAGCAAGCGACAAGCATCCAGACCAGCGGCCACACTATGAAAACATACAGAGAATCTTCGAGAAACGCTGGTCGGTGCCGATCCTGCTGATCCTCCTGCTGGCAAACATCGGGGTCCTGGTTGGTCAAGCCCTGGTAATTACCGGTGGCGATTGGAGCGGTGTGTCCCTGACCCTGCTTGATAGCATGCTTAACAATGGGCGCTTTGGAACCTTCTGGTTGATGCGCGAAATTGTCATCTTCCTCGCCCTGCTAATTGGACTGATAGTCTGGTGTATCAAACAACCTTCAGCCTGGATAAAAGCGGTTTCGCCCTGGCTAAATATGATTCTGGGACTGGCGCTCTTGATTGCGATTACCCTTTCGGGACACGCTTCAGCCGTCCCCGGCCAGACGTTTATCTTTGCGGTTCTGATCGATTGGTTACACCTGCTGGGCGCGGCCCTCTGGGTCGGTGGAATGCTTTATATCGTAAGTAGCTATCTGCCAGTATTGAAAAAGCTGAACCTGGGAGAGCGCACCAATTCCCTCATAACGCTCCTGCCATATTATTCACCCTGGGCGGTGGCAGGGATTGTAATCCTCGCGATTACCGGTCCATTCAGCGCCTCATTTCATATGACATCCTGGATGCAATTCCTGACGACGGCTTACGGGCGAGCCCTGCTTGTCAAAATTGTCCTCGTCGGGCTGTTGATGCTCACAAGTGCCATACACGTTTTCTGGCTGCGCCCTCGGCTGAAAAAAGAATATAAGAAGTATGCCTATCTGAATGAACGGGCCGCACTTGCCAATCAAGCGACAATGGATTTAGATGGCGCAGAGGTACCCGCTACCCGAAAACTCATACAGCCCCAACTCAAGCTACGCGAGCAGCGCCTGAGTAAAGGCACAGAGCGATTAACAACCATCCTTCGCTGGGAGCCGCTGCTGGGAGTCGCAGTCCTGCTCTGCGTCGGCCTGATGAACGTTTTCGCTGGCACGCTCACCCCAACGGCCATTCCACAACAAGCGTCCAGCCAACCTGGGCAAGTGGCGGCCAGTGGTCCATTTAAACAAACGCTGACCACAACGGATAGCAAATTCAAAGTAACCTTAACGGTTGACCCGAACCGCTTCGGGACCAATACATTTACGGTGAGGGTGGTCGATACAAAAACAAACAACGTCACCACTAATGCCGGGGTTTCACTCTACACAACGATGCTAGACATGGACATGGGTACCGATTCGGTCAATCTACTTCCGGATGGCAAAGGGGCATTCAGTGGTCCCGGCGATCTGGCCATGAGCGGCAACTGGCGCATCAGAATCCAGGTCCGAACACCCGATAATACCTTGCACGAAGCCAGTGTGAAACTGAATACGCCCTTTTAAACGAACTCCAGGTATCGGGACCGTCACAAAATCAGGTTCACGCCCAAATTTAAACGATGGAAGTATTTAGAACGCTATGCTAACAAACATCACGCGCAAACACATTTCGTCCGGATTGCTACTTAGCCTGTTGCTTCTCCTTCTCGTTGGCTGCGGCGGAAACGGAGACGCTGAGACATCAACCACCCCCACAGCCACTGTTATACCCGTCAACGTCTTTGGAGGAACAAATAACCACGTTCACTCGCTTATTTCACTGCCCAACCATGTGCTGGAATTTGCTACCCACTATGGCCTCTTCCGCTCCAAAGACGGTGGGCAGAGCTGGCAGAAAGTCGCGGCAGGTCTCAACCAGCCAATGGCAGGATTGATGACCTACTCTTTAAATAAGAGCCCACTTGATTCGCAGCGCCTCTATGTTCTTTCGCAACCGATTTCCCACGCGCCTGCTGGCACACCTGGCCTCTACACCAGCGCAGATGAAGGACGAACCTGGCAGATGTCAATCACCACATCCTCGCTCAGCAACATTCCATTCTACCTGGAAGCTCCAGGTAATCAGCAGGCCTCACAGGTCTATATCTACCTGAATGATAAGGGAGCTTACGGTCTAATGATGAGCATGGATGCCGGAAAACATTTCACCACGACTGGTAAGCTGCCTTTCGGCAGCATTCTGGGAGTGTTGCCCTTGCCCGGCGAGCCGGGGCAAATCCTTATCTACGGCGATAACGGCATTGCCCGCAGCAGCGATGGCGGCAAGACGTGGCGGCTTCTTCCCGACACAGCCAACGAGGCCACCTATGAAATAACGACTGCTGGTCCCCACCTGCCAATCTACGCGACTGGAGATATCGGCATCTCGCGCTCACTCGATGGTGGCAAAACCTTTCAAAGCACCGGCACGCAAATCTCCTATGGGGCCCTGACTCCTTCCCCGACAAAGCCCAACACCCTTTACGGCAAAACAGGACGTCAGATCGCTCGCAGTACCGACGGTGGTAAAACATGGACGCCCTTACCCGCGATCAAAGGGAATCTGGGCAATCTCAGCGTCGATGTGGATAATCCCGATCAGGTCTACCTCTCACTATCCTATCCCGCCGCTGTCTATACATGTGTCGCAAATAGCGCAAGCTGGCACTCACTCACCCCAAAATCATAACAAGGAAGCAATTACTAATGGATCAGCATTACGAGCTCGTGCGTCCTGGCATAGCAGCGGGATTATTTCTGACAATCCTGATCGTCATCTTCAGCCTCGTGCCGGACCAGGCCAGAGCCGATGGAGGTGCCCCCAATCTGGCCTACGTTGAAGGAACCGCAAAGGGAATCAGCGTGATTGATATCTCCCAACAAAAAGTTACGATGACGATTAACGCGGTAGCCGATCCCTCCATGCTACAACTAAGCATTGACGGGCGTTTTCTTTTCAGCAGTGAACCTTCGCAAGGGAAAGTACTGGAGATCTCCGCAAAAACAGGCGCGACAGTCTGCACCGCAAACGTAGGAGGACATCCAACGACGCTGGCCCTGGATTCGGGCACAAATATCCTCTATGCGGCAGGGCCGGATAGCCCAAAAATCAACGCGGTTTCAGCCAACGATTGTTCGATTCAACATGCCATCCAGGCTCACGGAAACGTCAATAGCATGGCGATTGCGGTCCTTGGAAGTGGCTTCTCTGGCGGGGACGGCAATCAACTCTGGATTGGTGATAGCCATGGTATCACCATCGTAGACTCTTCCGGCAAAGAAATCAGCTCGCTTCCAATTCCAGGAGGGATTGATCACTTGACGATCCCCCTGGGCACAACTGTCTACGCAATCAGGCAGCAATCAGAAGTATTAGGGATTGGACTCAGCGGGCATCAGATCTTACCCCCTCTGCTCTCAGGCGGCAGTTATGGGCCAATGGACTACAA
>DASSXK010000524.1:0-8738 GCA_035703945.1 Ktedonobacteraceae bacterium
CGATGGTATCTTTAACAGACGGGACCGGGACATGATCAAGCGTATCATAGCGTTGAATCTGATTGATAGCATGTGGGCCTGAGCCACGCCTCAACTCATCCTCTGCGGGCAGAGGAGTGAGTAGTTCAGCAAGCTCGGCCATGCGTTCCCACTCAGTTCTATCCTGGTATTCCTGCGCGAGTTTTTGCAGCAGGTTTGCTGAGTCTGTCTCAACTGGAATATCCTGCTCTTCGGTAGGTTTGAGGTGCAGCCCATGAATCGTCTTTTGCCAGTAGTGTGGGCGCTTGCAGAGCTCATACAGAGCCATAGAAGCGGCCACGCTTGTCAGGAACCAGTAACAGGGAATCAGCAGCATCCACTTGACCAGGGTATATTGTTGGCGCTTCATACAGCCCAGCAAGTAGATATAGCCGTAGAAAAAGTTGCCCAGAATCAGAGTGATACCACCGATAAAGATGATTACAGGCGGAAACAGATGCTCAAAGGCGCTTGCTACATTCTGATGGAAAAGCAGCGTGAGCGAAAGCAGCAGCCACATCAACGGGTTAATCAGCAGGATCAACGATTTTCCACCAACCAGAAACTGCATCGAGAAAAATTCGCGCAGTTTATGTTGCCGAAAATACGATGTTGGTTCGCGCATATGGACCAGGTAGGTTTGCATATAGCCTTTAACCCAGCGGGAACGTTGGCGTATCCAGTTCTTTGTGCGCGAATTTGCCTCCTCAAACGTGGTGGAATTGACAATAACAGTCTTTAAATTGAACCAGGAGAGGCGGATACCCAGGTCGCAATCCTCCGTCACATTAAAGGCGTCCCAGCCGCCGAGTGCTCGCAGGGTCTGTGTCGGGAAGTGGTTCGATGTTCCACCGAGCGGGATTGCCAGATTTGTCTTTTGCAAACCCGGCAGAATGAGATCGAACCAGAGCGAGTATTCAGCCGTGAACCAGCGTGTCAGGAGATTTTGATCGGCGTTATAAAAATTCAGCCTGGCCTGAACACAGGCCAGATTATGGCCATGAATAGCGAAGGTAATCACGGCCTTTTTGAGTTGTAAGGGATCGGGCACATCCTCAGCGTCATAGATAACGACATATGCTCCGGTTGCTTCGACCAGGCCATAGTTGCAGGCGCGTGGTTTGGTACGAGGCGAGCCATCGGGTACCGTTATAACATGAAAATGGTGAGGGAGATGCAGCGCTAGAATAGCCCGGCGAGTCTCTTGATCATCTTCCTCTGTCAGGAAAAGAATTTGCAGCTTTTCCTCGGGATAGTCCAGTTCTTTCATCGCTTTGACGAACTGGGAGATCACCTGCGGCTCTTTATAGAGAGGACAAAGGACGGTATAGGGCGGCCAATCGGCATCTTTGAGGGCTGTGAGGAGGGCCTCATCGATCTGCTCTTCACCGGAGTTTTGGACGGCACGCAGCGCTACAAAGACATCCAGAATCAGATGTGAAAGATACAAGAGCGTAATCAGGGAGATGGTCACTGCCAGCGTTATAGACCAGTTCCAGATCATGCAGACAGCCCAGATCGCTCCGATCAGTGATAGACTGACGACCTGTTTTCGTGTAATTGTCTGTAACGCCGAAAATTTATAGCGGAAAGGTGCAAACGTCTGAATGCGCTTATTGCCTACCTCTACCGTCCTCATTGCTCGCTGAGCATACTCGCGTCTCTCTTGAAGGACCTGGCTTGCGTGTTTTTTTGATTGCGTGGAGAGCCAGGTGCGATAGCTGGCGACCTGTTGTTCAAAGTGTATCTCTCTTGCTAAACGTGCCTGCGAGTCGGATTGCCTCTCCGGGTTCTGATCTACTGGATGCGTTTGCAATTTTGCTGTTTCTCCCTTCCTTCTGTCTGATTTATGGGATGTATCCTCTATAGTTGTCTATCGGCTTTATCGCAATCGTAAAAGAGTTATAGATCGGCGGAGATAATCAAACAGGTGATACACTTGAAGAAATAATCATCGTTCCACAGCGACGTGGAAAATCTATTTTTGCGATTGACCGTAGATGGAGAGTGTTAACTCGACGCGCCATGAATCCAGGTTCGCGTCGGTACAATCAGGAAGATACCGGTATGCAAGAACTGAAAGGCGATTACACTTTTTTGCACCTGGAGCATGTGCGCTTCGGTTCGGGGAGTATTCAACGGCTTGCGGACGAAGTAAAAGCTCTGGGAGGGCAACGCGCGCTGGTCATTACGGGCAATAGTCTGGCGACAAAAACCGATGTTATTCAGCAGGTGACGAGCCTGCTGGGTCCGCTCCATGCTGGCACCTTTGCGGAGATTCGCCAGCATGCGCCTAAAAGCGGGATTGTTCGAGCGGCTGAGATGGCGCGTGAGACCAATGCCGATATTTTGATCAGCGTTGGAGGGGGAAGCCCGATCGATGCCGCCAAGATTGTGGCCCATAACCTGGCGCAGGAGGGCGGCGCTTATTTGCCCCAGCTTGCAGTCCCAACTACCCTGTCGGCGGCCGAATTTGCGCACGTGGCTGGTATGACAGAAGAGGAGCAGAATCTCAAAACAGGGATCGCGGATGTTCAGGTTGCGCCGCGTCGGGTTATCCTGGATGCTGCCTTAACGCTGGCAACCCCGCTCCAACTGTGGCTTTCAACCGGGATAAGGGCGCTGGATCATGCCGTAGAGACGCTCTATGCACCGGGCGTGCATCCCATCAATGATTTGATGGCGCTGGAAGCACTTCGCAGGCTCTTTCTCTATCTGCCACTTTCAAAAAAGCAGCCGAACGATCTGGCGGTCAGGACTGAGCTACAGCTTGCGGCCTGGATGAGTCTGTTTGGTAACTTGAATGTGCGCTTTGGCTTAAGCCATAACCTTGGACGTTATATCGGAGCGAAGTATGGGATTCCGCACGGTGTGACCTCCTGTATTACCCTGCCGACTGTGATGCGAACGATGGCCGCCCGGAATGCTGATCAACTGGCTGCTATCGGGCGTGTCTTGCCGCTTTCATACTCTGGCAATGATCCTCAACGGATGGCCATGTCCGCCGCCGATGCCGTCGAGTCCCTGATTCAACAATTGGGTCTGGCACACAGGTTGCTTGATTTTGGGATTGGTGAGGAAGATCTGCCCGGTATTGCGGCCCATGCTGTTGAAGAGCCTTCCCAAAGAACCCAGGTTGCGGAAATACTGCGGCAGATGCTCTGATGGCAGCTTGCGCCGTTGAAAAGCGTATGGATTGTGATAAGAAAATAGAGGAATTAGTAATGCTTGAGATATCGATCCTGGCACCTGTTGCTGCCATCGTAGCGGGCATTGTGCTTACTGGTCTCTTTGTTTGTGTCCCTGGTGGAGGAGTATCGCGCTCAGTCAAGCAGCAGCCACGTTCTACAATCATAGGAGCAGGTCTGAGCCTGCTGTTTTTGATACTGTCTGCTTGTAGCGGCCCCATAACGTCTGATTCGACACCACCAACGATAACCCCGCTGGCTTTAACGCCGACCCCGACCTTGAAGGCGACGGCCACGGCAACGACGCCCACAACTGCCAGCACCGATTGGACGACCTATCATCGGGATAATCAACGGACGGGCTTCGTTGCGACTACGCCAGATCCGAAGGACCTTGCCAAAAATTGGGATAAGCAGTTGGATGGTGCGGTCTACGCGGAGCCGTTGGTGGTTGGGAAGCGCGTGATTGTGGCGACCGAGGGTGATTCGCTCTACTCGCTTGATCCCACGACAGGCAATGTGCAATGGCATACAAACGTTGGGACGCCGGTACCGCTAAATACGTTGCCCTGTGGCGATATTGACCCGTTGGGTATTACAGGGACACCAGCTTATGATTCCAGCACCGGCCTGGTCTATGCGGTGGCTGAGGTCAGTGGGCCCGCCCATATCCTGGTTGGGATCGATGTGAATACGGGGCAGGTCAAGGTACGCCGGAATGTCGATACCGATGGCATGAACCCGGTCGCGCACCAGGAGCGCGGAGCGCTAATCATTGCTAATGGGATGGTTTATGTTCCCTATGGTGGCCTGGATGGTGACTGCGCCGATTATATCGGGCGGGTCGTGGCCTCGCAGGTTGATGGGCAGGGCGCGTTAAAGGTCTATCGTGTTCCGACGACTCGTGAGGGTGGCATCTGGACACCTCCGGGACCCAGCACGGATGCCGCTGGCAACATCTATGTCTCGGTCGGCAATGGGGCAGTGACCTCTGGCACTTGGGACCATAGCGACTCGATTCTCAGGCTTTCTCCATCGCTGCAATTGCAGGATGGCTTTGCTCCGACCTCCTGGGGTGATGAGAATGCTAACGATCTCGATATGGGTTCACAGGGTCCTACGCTCCTTCCAAACAACTATATCTTCGCGGCTGGTAAATCCGGCAAAGCATATACCCTGCATATGAATGCTCTGGGTGGCGTCGGTGGCCAGGTCGATGTGCGGGATTTCTGTACATCGTTTAGCGGAACGGCGACGGTTGGTTCAACCATCTATGTGCCTTGCCAGTCAGGTGTACGTCAGGTTACTGTGGATTCGACCGGGCATATGCATCTCGGCTGGCAAGCTGATGGGAGTATTACTGGATCGCCGGTCGTGGGGGGCCATACCGTCTATAGTCTTTCAAACAGATCGCTTTATGCCTTGAATGCCGATAGCGGACGGGTAATTGTCTCGCTCAGCGTTGGTCAGACAAATCGCTTCGCGACCCCCACCATTTCCGGCTCAAACATCTATGTTGGTACCCTGAACGGCATTACGTCTGTTGCGATCAAGTAAATGGGACCGCTAACCACGCTGTAAGCATTTGTAACGCGGCAAGTTCTTTCTGCTTGTAACGATTAAACGCTTGTAACGACTGAGGCGCTGTTGGGATCTTTTTATGAGAAGATCCTGGCGGCGCTTTATTTTTTTTGAAGCTTTTACTTCGTGATTGAATAGATGTACATCGCTGTGCTGCGATATGTATGTATGTTTCTGCCTCTTTAGATCTTTTATGCTCCTTAATTTTAACCTCAAGTAGATGAAGCCTGCCTTGAAGATGAGAAGTTTCTCATTTAGCTCCAATATTTTTCACATTGAGCCCTGTTAGGCTTGGCACTGTGAGGTATGGAGAGGATGAAAGAACATCTGAGTTCTCTATCTATGTTAGTCGTAAGTGAACAGGAAAATCTCGAATTTGAACCATACTCGCAAAAAATTGATGTTCAGCTCCAGGTGAGCAGGCTTTGATACATGTTTTTTGAGAGGATGACTTCAAATGGTCCTTCAGACCCTATCAGCACGTATAGCGCGAATTGAACACGCGCACCTTCCGAATGCTGGCAATGCTCGCCGTAAGCATGCTTATATTCCTGACGCCAGCAAGGCACGCATCGAACACACGCGAGTTCCAGGCAGCAATTCACCGGCTGCGAATGAGGAAGGGGCACGGATCGCAACCCATCGCCTCTCGGTAGTGCTCCCGGTCTATAACGAGGAAGAGGTGATCGCTGCCACAATCGAGGGTTTACTTGAGACGCTCCACGCAAATTTTTCTGACTTTGAAATCATCCCTGTAAACGATGGGAGCCAGGACCGAAGCGGCGCGATTCTTACTCAACTGGCCGCTTTGCATCCAGAGATCAGAGTTGTGACGCATGAGCGCAACCTGGGCTATGGTGCGACCCTGGCAGATGGCTTTGCAGCAGCCAGCAAAGAGTTGACCCTGTTTATGGATTCCGATGGGCAGTTCGATAGTCGCGATCTACCACGATTGTTGACCTTTATTGATGAGTATGATGCAGTGCTTGGTTATCGTTTGCAGCGGCAGGATAGCCGGGTGCGCAAGCTCAACGCCTGGGGCTGGAAAACGCTTGTGCGGCTGTTGTTGGGGGTCCGTGTTCGGGATATTGATTGCGCCTTTAAGATCCTGCGAACCGACTTCCTCCAGAACTATCCCCCGGAAACGCGGGGAGCGATGATTAATGCCGAGATGCTCTACAACCTGAAGCAGGCCGGATACAACTATCGGGAAGTAGGGGTGCGTCACCTGCCACGGCAGGGAGGACGGGCAACCGGTGCGAATCCTCGTGTGATCCTCAAGGCCTTTCGCGAACTGCTTCAGTATACCTGGCGGAGGCGTGTTCTGGGTCAGCAGCGGGTTCCTCAATTGCAGCCGGTAAGGCAGGATGGGCAGCGGGTTTCTTCAAAAGTGGATGTAAGTGATTTTTAGGAATCTTCGAGTTTATAGATCGTTTCAAGAAGGAATAGATGGGCAATGATAGATACAACTTCTTCCGTCGCTGGATTTCAGCCAGAAGTTCAGGATGAACCAGTCAGACGCGGTCGGGTGGGGCTTTTGCAGCCGATTGGGCTGGGTGTTATCACTCTGATCTCGATTTTTATGAACTTCTATCAATTGGGGCAGAATGGTTTTGGGAATCTCTATTATGCCAGTGCGATTAGAAGCATGCTGGATAACTGGCATAACTTCTTCTTCATCTCCTTTGATCCGGGTGGATTTGTAAGCGTAGATAAGCCGCCGCTGGGCTTCTGGCTCCAGACGGCCAGCGCGAAGCTGTTTGGTTTTACACCGTTTAGCATTTTTCTGCCGCAGGCACTGGCCGGCGTGCTTTCGGTCCTGTTGCTCTATCATCTGGTGAAGCGTCACTTCGGGGTTGTGGCGGGTCTGCTGGCGGCGTTGGCGCTGGCGATTAGTCCAATCAGCGTTGTGACGAACCGCAATAACACGATTGATAGCACCCTGGTTCTGACGATGCTGCTGGGAGCCTGGACCGTGATGAAGGCGACCGAAACCGGCAAATGGCGCTGGCTGATGTTGACGGGCGTGCTGGTTGGGCTGGGCTTTAATATCAAGATGCTCGAAGCTTATCTGGTGGTGCCTGCCTATGGTTTGCTTTACCTGCTGGGCGCTCCCAGAAGTTTGAGGATGCGCATCTGGCAGTTGTTGGTGGCGACAGGTGTGATGCTGGCGGTCTCGCTGTCCTGGGCGGTTGCGGTTGATCTGACTCCGGCGTTGCAGCGTCCCTATGTGGGTTCAAGCCAGAACAATTCTGAGGTGAGCCTGGCGATTGGCTATAACGGTATTCAGCGTTTGCTTAGCTCCTTTGGGGTTGGTGGTGGGGCTGGCCGGGCTGCCACAGGTACGGGCGTTGCGGGCGGGCAGACGCCTCCGACTCTTCCTGCTGGTGGTACTGGTACGGGCAATTTTCCAGGGCCGGGAGCAGGTGAATTTCGTGGAACCGGCGGACCTCCGGCAGACTTTGGCGGGAATGGCGGTGGTGGCGGCGGTGGCATGTTTAATACCGGCACGCCTGGGGTGTTTCGTCTCTTCAATGAGCCTTTAGGTGGGCAGATCGTCTGGTTGTTGCCGATGGCACTGCTGGGGATGCTGGCTCTGGCCTGGCAGCGTCGTCCGCACTTTCGGATCGTTCAAGAGAATCGGCAGATGCAGTCGTTGATCCTGTGGGGAACCTGGTTGCTGACGATGGCGGTGTTCTTCAGCGTCGCGGGTTTCTTTCACCAGTATTACCTCTCAACGCTTGCTCCGGCGATCTGTGCGCTCTTTGGCATCGGCGTGGTCGTGATGTGGAAGGACTATCGCAGTGCTGGCTGGCGTGGCTGGTTGTTGCCGTTGGCGCTGGTGCTGACCGCGCTTGAGCAGATTCACATCATCACAAGCAATCCTGCCTGGGGAAGCTGGCTAATACCATTGATCGCTGTTCCCTGTGTGCTGGCTGCTGGTGTCCTGGTGATGGCGCGTCTGGTGCCGCGCATTGGTTTCAAGTTGAATCTACGTGTGCTGGGATCGGCGCTCTGCGTCGGATTGCTGGCACTGCTGCTGACATCTGCGGTCTGGTCGGCGAAGCCCGTGCTGGCGAATGAAGCTCCGAACCTGCCAGTTGCGGGTCCGAGCAGCCAGGCTTCGGGAGGCTTTGGAGGCGGGAATACGACCGATACGGCGCTGATCAACTACCTGGAGATCCATAAAGGGAATGCCACATACCTGGTAGCGGTTATGAGCTCGAACGAGGCCGATTCGATTATCCTGGCAACCAACCAACCGGTGATGGCAATGGGCGGCTTCTCTGGAAGTGACCCGATTCTGACGACGTCGCAGCTTGCGACCCTGACAAAGAACGGGACGGTACGCTACTTCCTGCTGGGTGGCAATGGTGGGGGTCCTGGCGGCGGCCAGAGCACGTTGACTACCTGGATCAAGCAGCACAGCACGCTTGTTTCCTCCGTGAGTTCAAGCGGTAGTGGTTTTGGAGGAGGCTCACAACTGTATGAATACAACGCTGGTTCTTAAGAAGATGGGAATTCTCATGTAAATCCAATCTGAATCTCATCAAGGTTTTCTATACTCTGAGTGCGGTAGACCAAAGCTACTGCACTCAGCGTGTTTTGTGAAAGAAGGACGAGAAATCAATGGAAAATTTTGATGAAAGGGGGCCATTCTGGCAGGATCTACCACCGACTCCTCCCAGGAGTGGCAGTAGGTGGCTGCTGGTTGCTGGTCTGAGCCTGGCATTGCTGTTGGCCCTGGGAGCAGGGGTGCTCATTGGTGGTACATCTACCGGCTCGATTCAAGCCGCGCCGCTGTTCTCCAACGCTACGAGTAGTAATCAAACGCTGGTTGTCACGCAAGCCGGGAACCACAGTTTTCAGAATCAGGCGAGTAATCCTGGTGGTTACGCGACTGGTCCGGCGAACCATCCGGGAGGTGGAGGTCAGTGTGAGGCACTGACG
>DASSXK010000575.1:0-5831 GCA_035703945.1 Ktedonobacteraceae bacterium
AACCCGTACATCGTGACGGGGCCACCAGGCACGAAACTCAGGACTTTCACTCTGTAAATCAGAGATCAAACGTTTGAACCATTCTTCATCAGCAAAACGCACACTATCAGCCCGGAATTCCGCCAACACTTTCTGCGCGATCTGCTCCCAGGTAGGATTATAGACACGACGACTCAGTGGATTAGCAAACATGCGCCAGACAGCATTATAGTCATGTGGTGGCACCGAGTTCGATAACAATAGAACTCGCTCAGCAGCAGTGTTCCAGGCCAAATAATCCCAACGACGACCAATGATATAGGCCGGAACAGGATTGAGCGCATCAAGCACACGCTGTAAGGCAGGACTGACCTGCTCCTGAGAATCCTGTCTATCGACAAGGTATGGCTGATCGGCAAGCAAGAAAAGATGTTGCCGCTCATCCGAAGTGAGTTGTAAGCCATCAGCAATACTGTGCAGCACCTCGCTTGAGGGGTGAATGTCGCGTCCTTGCTCCAGCAGGGTATACCAGGACACGCCCACATTCGCCAACTGCGCCACCTCTTCACGCCGCAAACCAGGGGTGCGCCGCCGCCCACCACCTATCAATCCAACCTGTTCAGGCAAGAGGCGCATACGTCGAGTGCGGAGAAAATCTGCCAGGTCCAGTCTGCGTTGTTCGTCACTCATCGTCTTGTTGCTCCTTATCCTGCCAGTCTCAATCATATGATAAAGACACTCTGGTCGTATGATTATCTTCGTGCCATACTATCACAAGACACTTCGCAATGGTGCTCTCGTGCCTACTGCTTAGTGTATCACAGATCGTGATTAGCACTGTTTCAACGAGAGAAAGAGGAAATTTCAATGGTATCGCATTCAGCGAATGAAAATACTAATCTGTCAGCCACAGCCGCAGGAACATTCAGGATGGCCAAGGATCTAACAGTCACGCGTATTGGATACGGCGCGATGCAATTGGCGGGTCCGCACGTCTTCGGCCCACCAGCCGACCGCGAGGCAGCCATAGCCGTCCTGCGCGAGGCAGTGAAGCTAGGAATCACACATATCGACACCAGCGACTTCTATGGACCCTACGTTACTAACCAGATCATCAAAGAAGCCCTACACCCCTACCCTGACTCATTGCACATCGTCACCAAAGTCGGATCGCTGCGAGACGACAAGGGCAACTGGAACCCAGCCCTGGCCCCTGAGCAGCTACGCCAGGCTGTATACGACAACCTCAGCCACCTCGGCCTCGACGCACTCGACGTTGTCAACCTGCGCGTCGGGGGATTCGGCAGTCCGATACCTGGTTCGATTGCCGAGCCATTCACAGTGCTCGTGCAGCTACAGCAAGAAGGACTGATCAAGCACCTCGGTCTCAGCACCGTGAACGCCGAGCAGATTACCGAAGCCCAGGCCATCGCGCCGATTGTCTGTGTGCAGAACTTATACAACATTGCTAATCGGGAAGACGACAAGCTGATAGACGCCCTCAACGCCCAGGGCATCGCCTACGTGCCCTACTTCCCGCTCGGTGGCTTTACGCCTCTTCAATCCGACAAGCTGGAATCAGTCGCTACCCACCTCAACGCGACACCGATGGCCGTTGCGCTGGCATGGCTGCTCCAGCGCTCACCGAACATTCTGCTCATCCCAGGCACCTCATCTGTCGATCATTTACGAGAAAACATCAAAGGTGCTGCACTGACCCTTTCTGAAGAGGATCTGAACGAACTGAACAGCATTGCCGCATAAGCCCGCGCAACACGTAATCCACCAAAAGAAAACCATCACAACAAATAACGTCAGCAGCGGAATACTGCTGACGTTTTGCAAAACAATAGACGAGTTCAATGTTCTATAAGCCCAAGAAGCAAACGTTAAAAAAGGGATCAGATCAGGCCACGCCTCGAACCAGCGTCTCGGCAAATTCCTTGAAGATGCCGGCATGTTTCTGAATATCCTGTTCGCTATGCTGGACCGAGATGGTCCACTGATCATCCAGTCCCGGCGGGAAGAGGATGCCGCGATTGGCCAGGAAGAGCCAGTAAGCATAGGAGAGCGCCAGATCGATCTGCAACCAGGCGCGATAGTTACGCGCCCGTTGTGCGGTGAACATCGCGCAGCCCTTGGCACCAATCTGTGAGACATGCATCGATAACTGGTGTTCATCGATCACGCTCTGGTAGGCCCGCGCCAGTTGCTCAGATAGCCGATTGGCGCGAGCATGAGCCTCCAGCGTAAAGACTTTTGTTAATGTCACCAGACCTGAGCGCATCGACATCGGATTCCCATTGAAGGTGCCCAGGTGCAGAACCTCGCCGGTCGCGATCTTCTGCATCAGATCCTTGCGACCACCAAACGCCCCAATCGGCATCCCGCCACCAATCGACTTCGCCAGACAGATCAGGTCCGGCTCAACTGGATAAAGTTCGGTAATGCCGCCAGGAGCAACCGTTACGCCAGTCTTGACCTCGTCAAAAATCAGCAGCACATCGTGTCGACGCGTGATCTCACGAACCTGCTGGAGAAACCCTTCCTCCGGCAGCATGATCCCAACGTTCATCAGGACGGGCTCGGTAATCACGGCCGCGACCTCGCCCTTGTGCTCACTCAGAATCTGTTCCAGGGCCTCGGGATTGTTGTAGGGCGCAATAATCGTATTGGCCGCCACAGCCGCTGGAATGCCCTGCGAGGCAGGCACAGTGTTTGGATGCTCAGGTGCCCCCATCAGGTTGGCAGCAGGCTTGGTGCTCATCAGGACGGCATCATGATGGCCATGATAGGCTCCCTCAATCTTGACGATCTTGTCCCGCCCTTTCCAGGCGCGTGCAAGCCGTAGCGCATCCATCGTCGCTTCGGTGCCAGAATTGCAGAAGCGGACCTGCTCCAGAGGAGCAAAACGCCGCACGAGCTCCTCGGCCAACAAGGTTGTATCGGGACAGGGGAGCGAATAGAGCATCCCATTCTCTAACTGTTCGCGCAAAGCCTCGACCACCAACGGATGGGAGTGACCCGCGAGCAAACTACCAAAGGCCATATGAAAATCGGTATATTCATTCCCATCGACATCCCAGATACTGCTACCCTGGGAGCGACTGATAAATAAAGGATAGGGGGGTACGGCCTGAAACGAGCTAGAGACGCCTCCGGGTAGAGTCTTCTGAGCACGTTCAAAAAGCTCCTGCGAGCGCGTTGTTCGCTGTCTGAAAGCCTGTTCCTCACGAGAGACAAGCTCTTCAATAAACTGCGGTTTAAGCGCAAGCGATTCCTGTGGCATGGGAGTTCCTTTCAAAGTGGGGGAGATCTCAACAAAGCCTATATCACTATTGTAGCCTGAAAATAAGTTTTCTTCAATTTCCCGGGCCTGAATATAGAATATTACTTCAAAGAGCACCAGAATTGCACGGCTGTGAGTATCACTATAAAGCAGCCTCAATAATAGCGACGTGAGCGGCCTGAGAGGTTTTATTTATTCAGGCCCTTCACCACTTCTTCAGCGGCAGTATTTACTTTCTCAAGAAAATCTATAACCAGCTCTAGTTGCTCATCAGTATAATGCTTGGCCGCGTCGACTGTTACCCGAGCCATATCGGCAAAATAGCTGCCGGTAGCGCGTTGGAGTGGTTCGGGAATAAGCTCTATCAGCACAATGCGGCGATCAGTGGAATGGCGAACTCTCTGCACATAACCAGCTTTCTCCAAACGATCAATCATGAAGGTAATCGCCCCGGTAGTCAGGCCGGTAAGTTCGGCAATACGCCCGGCACTGAGAGACCCCTGGCGGGAGAGGATGCTAAGCACTTTCAGGTCCGTGGGGTTAATCCCAGTTTTCGCCGCAACCGCATGAATAAAAAAGGTCGAGATATCGCTGCTACGCTGCATCTCTATCACTACCCGCGTTACCTGCTTCGCGCGGGCATCCGCACCTGACCTTTCTGCCTCTGCTGACTTTCGATCACTCGTGTCTGAACCACTATTTACCAAAGGCAAATCTTCGTGCAACATTGTTCATTCCCCTGCGTAATATAGCTTAGAAATTGTGATACTTAGAAAATGTTCTATCAATTAATTGTGATGTTTAATCGTTTGAATTAAGTTTACCCCGAAGGAGCAAACAATGTCTACACTTCCATTGCATGTATTGATCATTGGTGCAGGGACAGGCGGGCTCTGTCTTGCGCAAGGCTTGAAACAAGCGAATATCAGTTTCGCTGTCTACGAACGCGACCGCACACGTATGGGTGGTTTGCAGGGCTACCGCGTAGGGATCGACCCCGATGGCATTCGGGGCTTAAAAGCAAATTTGCCGCCAGATCTGTTTGATACCTTTATCACGACCTGCGCCAGGCCACCAAAATACTTTAATATCCTATCCGAACAAATGGCTGAAGTGGCCTCGATCGGTGGTTCATTCCTGACTGGGAATCCAGATCCACTTAAACGGGACCACACCGTGAGTCGTATGACGATGCGCCAGGTACTCTTGACGGGTCTGGAAGATTTTGTGCATTTCGACAAGGTCTTCACGCGCTACGAGCAACACGAAGATGGGACCGTGACGGCCTTTTTCGAGGATGGTTCCAGCGCGACAGGCACAATACTGGTTGCGGCGGATGGTGCCAATTCTCGTGTTCGCAAACAATACCTGCCTCATGCACAACTGGTTGAAACGGGCATGCTCTCGTTTGGGGCTAAAGTTCCGATGACCCCAGAAACCAGGAAATTGGTCTCCGATAAAGTTTTTAATGGGATGAGCATTATTATGGCCCCCAAAGGGTTTGGGGCCATTCTCCACATTGTAGAATTTAAATGGCAGCGCGATGGGAGTATTAAAGAGGGTATCGGAGTCAGTGATGCAGCCCTGCTTGCCAAATGGCCGGGTATGCGCTATGACAATGAGCGGGACTATATCGGTTGGGGCTTCTGGGCCAGCAGGCGCTATTTTCCGCGTGATCCCATGAATCTGCACGGCGAGGATATAATCACATTGATGCTTGAAATGATCCCCGATTGGGACCCGAATCTGCGCCGATTAATCAAATTGAGCGATCCAACGACCTGTTCCGCCATTAATATTCGCACGTCTCAGCCAATTGCAGCATGGAAAACTTCTAATGTTACCTTGCTGGGCGACGCAATCCATACGATGACGCCAGGGCGTGGTGCAGGTGCTAACACGGCACTGCGCGATGCGCGTCTGCTATGCAAAAAGCTGGTCGCCGTGCGAGATGGAGAAATAGATCTCTTATCAGCAATACATGAATATGAGGATAAAATGCATACTTATGGCGATGAAGCGGTCAAGGAATCGCTGGCTCAAATGAATAGTAAAGCTCTTATTCACAAGCCGGTAATTGGTCGAGTTGTGCTGGCTGGACAGCGCAGCATGATGCGTGTCATCAACCATCTACCGCCTGTCAAAAAGAGATTTGAGTTAGCCATGAGTAAATCTCGGGGTCTGGACCGCGTGGAAGATTAGCCTGGAACAGGTAGCGGGAACCTCGCGTCTACCGCTACCTGGCCCCATTCATGTTTCAAAAATGTCCGATTTTGAGGCAACCTGTAAGTGGAACATTACGCAATCCGCAACCTCCAGGCCTATCAAATCATACTCTAGCTTTCCGCAGCCTTAAGGCCGGGTTGCCCAGATTTTAGAGGCTGCGGACTTGCTGATCAACACTGCTTGATCATCCATCTGGACACGGAAATTTTCTTCGGCCTCTTCATCAGAGGGAAGAGTCGATAGAACCTTCAACCTGGTATTGGGTGTCAGACCCTTATCATGCAAATAAAGGATCAGGCCTTCTTCATCCTCAACAACTTCAGAGATACACAGGATC
>DASSXK010000772.1:0-4557 GCA_035703945.1 Ktedonobacteraceae bacterium
AGACCTTACCGCTCATTCCTTCCAATGGAATTACTGGCTATTGGCGCTGGCTTTTTGTGGTTTTGTGTTGCAAGAGCTCTCCTTTGGCGTGATTTGGAAGACTGTTCTGAAACGTCTTGGTTATGATTTGAGTTTCAGACATAGCTTGCGTATCTATCTCGCTTCCGAGTTTGTGCGCTATCTTCCAGGAAACGTCTGGCATATTCTAACGCGCATCCTTTGGGCCGGGGAATATGGTATTCCGCGCCCGGTGGCTTTTGCCAGCATGACGGTTGAGCTGATTACGAAATTGGCTTCGGGCGTCCTGATCTTTGGCTTGAGTTTGTTGTTCTGGGAGGATATGGGGGCAATTGGGAAGCTATTGCCAGGGCCGGTAATCATCGGCCTGGGTATTATAACGATTGTCTCTTTGCTGGTCGTTCTACATCCAAAGGTGTTAAATGGTCTATTAAATAAGGGCTTAAAGATCTTAAAGCGCGACCCGGTGGTGTTGACTCTTCGCTATGTCGATATTCTGGTGGTCACAGTGGCCTGGTCTATAAGCTGGATCGTTGCTGGTATCGCTTTTTATGTTTTGTTGCTTTCGATTTATCCAGCGACACCTTTGATTGCTTTACCAATCTGTATCGGAATCTATGCTATTGGTTGGGATATTGGTTTTGTTTCGTTTATTACTCCAAGCGGCCTGGGTTTTCGCGAGCTTGCGATTGGTGCTCTATTTGCACTCTCCCTGCCTTTGCCAGCGGCTTTGGGTGGCGTAATTGCCTTACTTTCACGTGTTGTCTCAACCGTTGCGGAGCTTCTCTGTGTGAGTATTGCTTACTTGAGCGGTGGACGTAAAGTGCCGCAGGAACAGAAAGAGCAAACGGAAGAAGAGACGGTGGGAGGATATGTCCGTGACTAGCTCACCCTGGAAAAAACGCCTGGCTGTGGTACGCAATCGTCTTTATCTGTATCCTGAACCTGAACCCCTGGCCCGCGATTATCTATTTTGGATATGTATGGCTCTCGTGGGGCTTGTTGTAATCGCGTTTTCGGCCTATTTTGTAATCTATCTCAATGCCAAGCAAGATGCGTTTATGACGAATGCCGAAGACCTGGGGATTATGGATCAGGTGGTGTGGAGCATTCTGCATGGGCCTCCAGTTCTGCATGAAACTATCTGCAACATCGTAGGTGATACAAACTGTTACTCGACCGCTGGATATATGCGGTTTGCAATTCATTTCGAGCCAATTCTTTTTCCACTTTCTTTGCTCTACTGGGTGGCTCCTTCGCCAAAAACCCTTCAGAACGTTCAGACGATAGTTGTGGCGCTGGGCGCTTTCCCGGCCTTCTGGCTGGCGCGCTTGCGGCTTCGCAGCAGTCTGGCGGCACTGGCTTTTCCGGTGATCTATCTTTGCTATCCAGCTTTGCAGTATGCCATGGTGAACGATTTTCACGCGGTCACCTTTACAGCCGCCTTACTGATGTTTACGCTTTATTTTATGTATACGCGTAAGACTGTCTGGTTGTTTGTTTTCGCGATTCTGGCGATGGCCTGCAAAGAAGAGATTCCGATCCTCATTATTGGCTATGCCCTCTGGTCGATTATCTTTCAGCAACGCTGGCGGACCGGGGTTGGTTTGGCGGCCGTGGCGCTGCTCTGGATCGGCGTGGAATACTGGGCGATGCGGCACTTTAGCCCGACGGGACAGGCCTTGTTGAGATCGCGCTATGCTTATCTGGGTCATGGTCCGGTTGGGATTGCGAAGTACGTCCTTACACATCCCGGAGATATTATTCGGACGCACATCATCGCACCGGCTCACCGCGATTATTTGAAGGGCCTTATGTCGCCGGCCCTCTATCTGCCATTGCTGGCTCCCTGGGTTCTGGTTTTGGCCTTGCCAACGCTGGCAATTAATATGCTGAGCACGGATGCAAATATGTATTCCGGTATGTTCCAGTATAATGCTGAGATTGTGCCGGTACTGGTTTTCTCAGCAATTGAAGCGACTGTACTCATCGTATGGCTGGTTATGTTTGTTTATCGCCGGTGGAGCGCACGGCAGGCGAAAGTTGAGCCTGCGGTTGCTACCGCTGGAGAGCCGGAAGTTGCCGCGTTGCCTGCGAGATCGGCTCGAAGTGTCCAGTGGGGACTCTGGCTTCAGCGAGGGGTGCTGGTTGTGATTGCTCTGGCGCTTATTTATAACGGCTACCGAATCGATAAAGGGCGGGGGCAGTTACCTATTAGCGCTGGTTTTATCTGGCCGGTTCAAACGCACCATACCGATCTGGCTCAGAGTATCATTAATATGATTCCGCCTGATGCTTCGGTTTCGGCTCAATCGGGTCTGGTTCCGCATGTCAGTCAGCGCAAAAATATTTATCTCTTTCCCTATGCCAAAGACAGTGCGCAATATATCTTCCTTGATGTGACCGGCGACACCTATCCCTATGATTTTCCTGGCTACCATATTGCTGTCAGGAAGGTTATGCAAAGTGGGGACTATGGTGTGCTGGCGGCAAATAATGGCTATCTATTGCTGAAACGTGGCCTGACTCCGCCTGCCCCGGTATCTCAACTGATACATATGTCGCAGGAGCAGTTGCTTTCCACATATATTGGAAACTTCTGTAGTTTTATGACTGTTTCTCCGGATCAAGTGACTACGGCTATCCAGCAGAATAAGGCCCAGGCTGTTAATGTCGATTTTCGCGGTGGCAGCGAGCCAAATGGCCTGCATTTGATGGCTTATTCAGTGGTTGGAAGCAGCCATGTGCATACATCAAGCCTTGCTCCGGTTGATCAGGTTCAGGTGACGACCTATTGGCAAGTTTCGCAGCCAACGAAGCAGCCCTTGCAACTGGGAGTGTACTCGATCGGAAGCGATGGTAGCGAGCATTTTGCGAGTCAGGATTTTCCGAACACCTACTGGTGTCCGACGAATGCCTGGAAGCCAGGTACAATTGTACAGCTTACAGGTAAATACTTTAGCTTCCCCACATCTGAAACGCCAGTTGGACAGGACAAGGTGGCTATCGCACTTGTCCCTGGGGGGGGGAATCAGAGTACAATAATGAACGTGGCTGCACGTATTCCGGTGCATTTTGTAAGTGGACCAGCTTCAGTTGCTCCTACAGCCGGGACAAAAGGACTGACGTTGTCTACAATTACAATAGCTCCCTAGTTATCCTGAGAGGTCAGCAGGGCTTCTATGAAAGGGGATGTGGTGATGGGCGTTTTTCTAGGTCAACTTCCGCCAGCAGAGATCGCACGGCTGAAAGCTGAATTGGCGGAAACAATAATTGCCAATTTTTGCTATCCGCGATTTTTGGATTACCGCTCGAATACTCTACGCATGCGCCCTGTCGATCGCTCAAAGCGGCAGGAGGTCTGGCTTTACTTGAGTTCAGTCGATTTCACCTTATGGAATCGTGTGGACCTGATGGCTCCTGAACTTCAGTATCAGATTGAGCGCCTGTTCATTCAATTTGTGCAGCGAAATCGAAGTTTTTTTGGTGAGCAAGGTCGGAAGCGCATGGGTGACGTGCGTATGTTAATCACTTCCGCATCAGGATCGGTTGTGGATGGCCTACGGGGGCGTATTAGCGGTCAAAGTAGTAAGACGGGGCTGGCTTTTGGTAGCCCACGCTCGGTAGTCTCCTGGGCAGCGCCTGGGGTATCTGAGAAACCTGATTTGACCTGGGAGCAGATAGCGAATGCTACGATGCTTCTGCAACAGCAATTGCAAGAGGTACGGGGCGAAATCAAGTCTACCCCGGTTGCTGATCAACGCCCGGCGGTTGGTGCTGCGGCAGCGCAGACGCCGCGACGTGTAAGTCCTGGTCGTTTGGGGCGGGCTGGTATCTCGGAGCCTGAAGTTGTGAGTACGGGCGCCCGAGTGAATGTGAATACCCGTTCCCCACAGTCGGGACCTTTACCACCAACCCAGGTTGCTCCTGCGGCACGCGTTGCGCCTGCGAATCCGGTTTCTAGTCCGGCCTGGCAGAGTGCTGCTGCTCCAACGCCTACACGCCCTGAGGCCGATCAACCGACGGCTGCTCAGCCAGTGTTGTCCAGGAATGAGAACACGGCCTGGCCTGCCGAGGTTTCGACTCCAGTGAAGCCCCGAGGACTTCCCCTACCTAATACTTCAAAGGCGCTGAGTACGACGAATCCACGCATGGATGCCGCTCCGGTGGGTGCCCATGATGAGGATGTGGCGATCTTTGAGCAGATGCGTCAACAGTTGGTTGTCTGGCTGCGCGTTGAAGCCGTGCGAGCAGGTCTGGATATTACGGGCCTGGGACCAGCACAATTGTTGGAGCTGCTTCGCCAGGACGAACATCTGGATGAGACACGACTGCAAGTCGTTTCAACGTTGCTTGATCTGGCTAGCCAGGTTATTCAGAATCGTTCAGCCAGCAGCCTGGACTATAAACAAGGATTGATGCTTTACTTAATGCATACGCGACGCTCGCGCTAATCATTTTACCTGAATTTCAGCCTGACGATGGGGAGAGGTCTTTTTACAAAGGATCTCTCCCCATTATTTTAAGGTAATTCCCCTA
>DASSXK010000125.1:0-2994 GCA_035703945.1 Ktedonobacteraceae bacterium
TATTTTCGATTGCTGTCATGATAACACGAACGAGTGAAGCGGGTCCACTAGGTGAGTAAAGTTTCGCCAGTTCTCAACCTGAAGCTTCCCAAATTTCATCTAAAATTCCTTTTGCCATTTATCAGTGTATTAATGAGTCTATTATATATCTTCCTTGTAAAAAGGGCATCGTCTAAAAGGATATTAATTTGGGCTTGAAGGAACCAGCTTTTCTTCTGTTTTCTATTATGGTTGCTTGACCTCTCGTTTTAGCATATTTGTTGGGACAATCAGCCCACTATTTTTGCTCATGCAAAATAGCTCCCATATTTTTAGGAGCTATTGTACATTATTTGTCATGGCTTGCGTAATAGCTACATAAATTATAAAGAGATTAAATCGATATATTTACAATCTAATCGTAATGAGATGCAGGGTCAAAGGGAATCGCTTAAGCGGTACCCCAGGTGAGGTTCGGTAATGATATAGCGGGGGTGGGCAGGATCAGGCTCCAGCTTGACGCGCAGGCGGCGAATCACCCCTTTCACATAATCCCCCTCGGTCGCTTCATTGTACTGGGGACCCCAGACACGTTGCAGTAGCAGATGCGTGGTCAAGACACGTCCAACGCTGCGGGCCAGCTCAGCAAGCAGGCTATACTCAATCGGGGTCAGCGTGACCGTGCGACCGTTGATCGTGACGCGACGTTTTTCTGTATCTATCTCCATATCGCCGCAGACAACTGTGGAGGTCGTCTTATTGGTTCCACGGCGCAAGACCGCCCGCACACGTGCCACAAGCTCGGCCAGTCGGAAAGGCTTGACCAGATAGTCATCGGCCCCCAGCTCCAGGACCGAGACAATATCGGCCTCGCTGCCCTTAATACTGAGCACAATAATCGGCGTTGAAGAGAGTTCGCGAATGTGCTGACAGACCTCCAGGCCACTACAGCGCGGCATCACGAGGTCCAGCAATACCAGATCGGGCGACTCCTGATCGAAGACCGTCAGTGCCTCAAGACCATCGTTCGCAGTCATCATCTTATAGCCATAGGTCGTCAGCGCATGTTGTACGGCAGCCATTATACCCGGATCATCATCGACCAGCAGAATGCGTTGATGAGCATGACTCATTGATCACTTCTCCTTTACGCTAAGGGGATAGAGGTCGTTCTCCTCCAAACCTTCGAGCACAATTGGATCAGGGGGCGGAAGTGGCAAGGCGATACAGAAGACGCTGCCACCACCCGGCCGATCTTCGACCCAGATTCGTCCTCCATGAGCCTGCACAATGCCCCGGCAGATCGCAAGCCCCAGGCCGCTCCCCTGAGTGTGCGATCGACGATCTCTATCCAGGCGATAGAAATGCTGGAAAACCTTCTCACGCTCCCCGGTGGGAATACCGGGGCCGCGATCTGCGATTCTGATCAAAACTTCCGCGCCCGTCCAGAATGTATCCAATCGGATAGGATCGCTGGGGGAAGCGTACTTGCTGGCATTTTCCAGCAGGTTCCACATGACCTGGACCAGGCGATCAGGATCGACATAGTGCAGAGGTAAGCGGGCTGACAGATCGCACTCGACCTTGAAACCGTTGTTCAGGGCCTCGAACTTCGTCACGGTATCAGCGATCAACACTGGTAACTCCGTCCAATCTCGATCCAGCGGAAGTGCCCCAGCCTCGATCCGTGAAAGATCTAGAAGTTGATCGACCAGCCTGCCGAGCCGTCCGGCCTGGTCAGCGATATTGTGAAGTAGATGTTCCTGCTCATTGGTTGACTGTATAACCTTGCGATCGAGCAAGCTTTCAACCGAAGCGCGAATCGCCGTTAAAGGCGAACGGAGATCATGCGAAACGGTCGCGATAAAGCCGCTCTTGAGCCGATCCGCCTCGCGTAGTGCTTCCATCTCGCTTGTCGAACGAAGCAGGTAGGCATTTTTGAGGGTCAGACCCAGTTGTTGGCCGATGGTCGAGAAAAGGGTTAGATCCTCCTCAGTTCGCATCGTGCGGCTTCCAACCAGCCAGACGCCGAAGATTGTATTGCTGACCATCAAGGGGACGGCCATCATATCGCAGAAACCGGCCGCGCAGAGTGGTGCATAGAGATCCTGAATGGTTGGGTTTTTGCCATCGAGTCGCAGTGGCTCACCGAGGGCTGTAACCATACAGGCCAGCTTGTGGAATTGTTGTAGTGGTGGCTCCGTCAGATCCAGGGTGGCATTGGTCGAGAGGCCGCTATGGGCGACAACTTTCAGACCTCCTGTATCCTGATCGATCAATAGGATCAGACCGGCATCGAGGCCCATAATCTCCATGATTCGATTCAGGATGAGTTCCAGGCGTTGATTGGGATCGGGCAGCGTATTGAACAATTGCGACATGGTATTCAGCACTTCTGTGCGGCTGTTGTGCTGTTGCAGGATATTGAAGAGGCGGGCATACTCAATCGCCGTGGCGGATGGAGTAACAAGAGCCAGCGCCAGACGGACGTCGCTCAGTTCCCAGCGATATGGATGGCGTCTGGGGGCCGAAATAAAGCCAATCACTCCACGGGCCGTCACAAGCGGAAGCAGCGCAATGGCTTGAACTTTCAACTGACTGACCAGTTCAGCGGGCAGTAAATCGGACTCGTGAACGTTGTCAATGAAGACCGGTTCACCGCGTTCACGCACAAGCGAAATCGCTTTGGCCTGATCCAGGAAATCGCCGAGCTTGTAGAAGTTTTTTGCCCAGGCCTGATCATCTTTTGACCAATAGCGGAAGATCAGATTATCCGCATCCTCATTGAAGAGGAAGACCGCCGCACTCTCCAACTGGAGCAGATGCGCGGTTTGCTCGGCCACCTTTTCAAGGGCGACATCCAGATCGAGGCTGGCACTGACAGCACCCGTTGCTTCAGCCAGGCGATCCGCATCATTGGCTCCCCGAGGCAAGGAATACGGGACGGCTGGTCTAATCTCGATGTCTTTAGAGCCAGAAAGAAGCTCCTGCTCGTCAGACTGAGATAGTTCATAT
>DASSXK010000351.1:0-2162 GCA_035703945.1 Ktedonobacteraceae bacterium
GACAAGCGAAGATGGCACCATGCCTAGCGGGCATAATCCACCGAACGGGTCTCACGTACGACACAGATCTTGATCTGGCCAGGATAATCCAGGCTCTCCTCAATCTTATGAGCGATCGCGGCGGCCAGACGATTCGCCGCAAACTCGTCGATTTCCTCGGGCTTGACAATGATTCTAACCTCGCGTCCGGCCTGAATGGCAAAGGACTTCTCAACACCAGTAAAGGAGTTCGCGATATACTCCAAAGCTTCCAGGCGTTTGATATAGAGATCAATTGTTTCGCGCCGGGCACCGGGACGAGCGGCAGAAATCGCATCGGCAGCCTGGACAATTGCCGCCTCCAGGGTCTGTGGCTCCGACTCAGTGGCATGATGAGCAACCATCGCATGAATAATCTTGGGAGATTTTCCAAAGCGCCGAGCAACCTCGCCACCAATAATTGCGTGTGGTCCCTCAACTTCCTGATCAATGGCTTTGCCCATATCATGCAGAAGAGCAGCAGTCTTACAGACATTCACATCGGCTCCAAGCTCATGCGCCATAGTAGCAGCCAGGATCGATACCTCGACCGAGTGAGCCAGCACATTCTGTCCATAGCTGGTTCGGAAATGCAAACGACCCAGAATCTTCAGCAGTTCTGGCTGCAAGCCGGGAACATTCGCCTCCATCGCAGCCCGTTCGCCCGCTTCGCGAACGATAATATCGACTTCCTGGCGGGCTTTGGCAACCACATCTTCGATACGAGCCGGATGAATACGACCATCCATAATCAAACGAGTTAATGCGATACGAGCGACTTCACGGCGAACAGGATCGAAACCTGAGAGGATTACCGCTTCTGGGGTATCATCAATAATCAGATCGATACCAGTTGCAGCTTCAAGGGCGCGAATATTGCGGCCTTCGCGGCCAATAATGCGACCCTTCATCTCATCGTTTGGCAGGGGAACGACCGAGACGACAGCCTCCGCAACCTGATCAGCGGCACAACGTTGAATCGCCAACGTGATGAGTTCACGCGCCTTTGATTCAGCTTCATCCCTGGCCTGATCCTCAATCATACGAGCACGATGAGCAGCTTCAACCCTGACCTCGTCCTCAATTCTTGCAAGTAAGAGCTCGCGAGCCTGCTCCTCACTCAGGCGGGCAATCCTCTCAAGCTCCTGGAACTGACGCTGCCTGAAGGCCTCAGCCTCTTCACGAGCCTGTTCGACGGCGCGTTCGCGCCCATGCAGTTTACGTTCACGCTGTTCTAATGCTTCTATTTTCCGATCGAGAGACTCTTCTTTTGTCTGAAGGCGCCGCTCCTGGCGCTGAATCTCTGATCGGCGTTCTTGATTCTCGCGTTCGATCGTATCGCGAAAGCGAGCGGTCTCATCGCGGGCCTGGAGTAACGCTTCACGTTGTTGCGATTGAAGTTCAAGGAGCTTGCGCTCGCTTTCCTCTTTTTCCAGATGCAGGCGCTCTTCCAGGTTCAGCTTGTTGCGGGTGCTGCCAAATTTAAAACCTATAACAAGCGCTAATATAACGCCGCCCGCCATTCCGAAAATGCCAATGATGACGAGGACTGTTAGTGATAATGACACGATGGCCTACCTCCGACTATAAAGGTGAAAAGGCCCCTAAAGGCTAATTGGCTGGTTTTACGAGTGGTTTTGTCATTTAAAGACACTTCACAACGGCGCTCCCGCGCCTACTGAATGCTTTCCAAGCTGGCAGCTTTCAAAGCATCCCAGATGAAGCGGCGATCGCAACGATTCTGAGGGCTTCCCAAGCGCGTTCAGTCAGTGAATTGAATAGCTTGCTATTAATTATTTTAGCGCGCGTTTAGTACAACCCAACACGCTTACAATGAAAAACGATTGTTTCTAAATGTATTACTATGAGCCAAGCCTACTATATAGGAATGGAAACTTAACGTCAAGAATCGACAGAAAATCAAAGCGCAAAAGGGTGTAAAACAAGGAGAAAGACGAGATAGAGGCAAAATATTGAGATCTTTAAACGTTAAAGAAAAGGAAAAGGGGAGTGGAGAGAGAAAAGAATTCAATTTTTTGCACTTTTCATCTCTCCCATCAGTGAATCATTGGTAGAAAAAAGAAGATCTTAAATCGTCCAGTGTCCCAGCAGAAACTGTAAGGTCAGAAAGGCAGACAAGGATA
>DASSXK010000526.1:0-5856 GCA_035703945.1 Ktedonobacteraceae bacterium
AGCAGCCTCACACGCTGGCTCATGATTTTCATTGTCTTCATTTTGGGTTTCTACATCTACCAGTACTTTATTAACAATAACGTCAATACGACCAATTCTGGTAAGACGCAGGAAATTACATATAACTCGTTCTACGATCAGATCAATCAGAAAAATATCCAGTCGGCCACATTTACCGGCACGACAGACATTTCAGGAAATTATCGCCATGCCATCGGCACCTATACTCAGTATCACCTGACTCAATTGCCAAACGGCGATAAAGATGTCTTCCAGAAACTGATTGACAGTGGCGCGACCGTAAAGTCCGAAAATCCGCCCGACAACGGCTTCTGGATCACGATCATCCTGACCGTGCTGCCACTCCTGTTTATCGGTGGCTTCTTCCTGTTCTTCAGCCGTCGGGCCTCGCAGGGACAACAAGGAATCTTCAGCTTTGGCAAAAGCCGGGCCAAATTGATCCTTGAGGATCGCCCCAGCACAACCTTCGCGGATGTCGCGGGCGTCGATGAATCAAAATACGAGCTACAAGAGATCGTGGAGTTTCTGAAAACACCTCAGAAGTTCCAACGCCTGGGTGGTAAAATCCCCAGAGGCGTCTTGCTCGTTGGCCCTCCAGGAACCGGTAAAACCCTCCTGGCACGTGCCGTCGCCGGTGAAGCTGGCGTCCCCTTCTTCTCGATGTCTGGCTCAGAGTTCGTCGAAGTGCTGGTCGGTGTCGGTGCCAGCCGTGTGCGTGACCTCTTCGATCAGGCCAAAAAAGCCTCGCCCAGCATCATCTTTATCGATGAAATTGATGCCGTTGGTCGCCAACGCGGCTCCAGCATTAACACCAACGATGAGCGCGAACAGACCCTCAACCAATTGCTGGTTGAGATGGACGGCTTCGATACTCGTCAGGCCGTCGTCGTGATTGCCGCAACCAACCGACCCGATGGACTTGACCAGGCGCTGCTGCGTCCCGGCCGTTTCGACCGCCGCGTGACCGTCGATCGTCCCGATTGGAATGGTCGGCAGGCAATTCTTCAGATTCACTCGCGCAACGTGCCACTGGCACCCGATGTTGATATGACGGCACTCGCCCGCACGACTCCGGGCATGGTCGGGGCAGACCTGGCCAACCTGGTCAACGAAGCCGCCCTGCTGGCCGCCAGACGCGACCAGGATTCCGTCAGACAAACGGACTTCCTTGAGGCCCTCGATAAAATCATCATGGGTCCCGAGCGGCCACTGGTGCTGAGCAACGAAGATATGAATATCATCGCCTACCATGAAGGTGGACACGCCCTGACCGGCCTGTTGCTCCCTCACGCTGACCCCGTCACCAAGGTCTCGATTGTCCCACGCGGACAGGCCCTCGGCGTCACAATGTCGGTTCCGCTCGATGATCGCTACAACTACTCCCGTGATTACCTTCTTACGCAGCTCGTCACCTTACATGGTGGACGCGCCGCTGAGAAGATCGCCATCGGACGCATCACAACCGGTGCCGAAAACGACCTGCAACGTGTCACAGCGCTTGCTCGTCAGATGGTCACTCGCTGGGGTATGAGCGAACGTCTGGGGACGGTCTCATTTAGTGACCGCCCAAGTCCCTTCGGCGGTGGCGGCGATACCGGTGCAGCCTATGACTATAGCGAACTGACCTCTGAGGCCATCGACGAGGAAGTGGATCGCATCGTCAGAACCAGCTATCGCCGGGCGCTTGAACTACTCTCAGCGCATCGCGTAACCCTGGATCGCATCGCGGAAGCCCTGCGCACACACGAAACGATCGATGCCCGCGACCTGAAGAGAATTGTCGAAGAGACCGGCGCAACGATCGTAGAGTCAGATGAAGGGGAGAAAGCTCCCGCTCAACCCCTGTTCCCATCTGGCCCAACTGAGCCGCCAATGCCACCAATCAATCAGAATACTGAAAGCGAACAGTTGTAATCTGAGCATTTAACTGATACTGTCAATGAAGCGAGCGGGCGTAATGCTCGCTCGCTTCATTTTACAAGACCGCGAAACTCTGGATAATCCTTCACAATATCCTCAACGACCTGCTCTGGTAGCGCCATAAACGTTCCCTGAGCCTCCGCCAGAATAACCTGCTCATCATCCGCCAGTGTTAAAACGCCCCTTGCCTGGATCATTCTACGCCGCTCAGAGTCCAACCATGCTCGCACCCGTAAAAGAGGCACGGATGGCACATTCCGGCGGTAGCGAATCTCCAGCCGTCCCGTCATCGTCCAATTGACCATATTCCCCAGGACGGCTGTGCGTCCCAGCGTCTCATCAAGCACGGCAGCGACAATCCCACCATGCAAGACGCCGGGGTAGCCCTCATGCTCCTGGCGCGGCTGAAAATCAGTCACAACCGAGTCGTTTTCCTGTCGATAGACAAGCTTTAAACCAAAAGGATTCTTCTGGCCGCACACAAAGCAGCGCTGATAATCTGTTGTATCGTTTAATTCCATTGTTTTTTTTCTAGAATGAGCTAGCATGCACACGCCTTACAGGTTCAAAGTAACCAGAGAGTAAGGGTATTGTAACAAACGGACCCGATCATGACAAACAAGCTGTGTAGCAGAAGCAAGCAGACTATTATTCCAGGTTATACTATTTAATCAGAGGCACGGTCTATCCACTTGTCCTAATAGAATAGTTTAATTGTTTCTTCCGAACATACTGATACGTATCTTATATTGAGAACTGTTTGCAGCGCCAGCTTCACCCGCTTGTATTGTATACTGATAGAATTAGCTTATTTCACCTATCCATCAAGCATACTAGCGTAAGCCATTTACTTTTTGAGGCCTATCCCTGGACGTAGAAGCAGGCGCAAACTTTTCTTATTTTTGATACAGTCACTGTACGTACCTGGTAGAACCCTGTTCAATTGCAAAGCAGCAAAGAGGAGTACATCATGGCAAAATCCGCTCGGAAATCATCAAAGAAAGACCCGGCATCCATGTCTTTTGAGGACGCAGGCCGCCAGAACAAGAAACAGGCCAAACGGGAAGCAAAATTAATGCTCAAGCTTTCCGATGCCAAAGCCGAAGTTCAGAAGGCCGAAAAACGCTTAGCGAAGGCCATTGTAAGTGTCCAAAAGTATGAAACTGGTCTGGAAGAACTTCGCCAAAATGGTCGGGTCACACTGAACGAAGAAGGAGAAGTCATCGTTACCACAACTGCTCCTGATAGCTTTGGTGAGGTCGAAACCCAGATTGTCGAAGAGATTCTCGAAGAAATCATGCAATCAACGACCAATCAGCAAACAGAGAACGATTCAGAAAACGGGCAGCATCAAGCTCAATCAGCCCTCGGTGAAAAACCCGAAGATGCCAGCCACACCTCTGACGAAGACACAATGGAGCCTTCACTCAACGAGGGACAGGACAAGACGGAAAAAGAAGAACAATCCAACGCTGATGATCAAGAGGGCGACACGGCCCCCCATCCAGCCATTGAGCCTCATCACGAAACCGCTCCAGCCGATAATTAATAAACCTTAACTGATCAGCAACGAACGAACAACGATAAAAAAGAAGCGGGCCTCTCTTGTTGAGAGAGCCCGCTTCTGGATATTTCTGCAATCTTGCCGACCTAGCTATGGGCCTTAGCATGCTCCCTGCGCTGATCTTTGGCTCGTTTTTGAGGATCAGGATGATAGCCCGGCGCATTAGCACTGCTCAACACCCCGCGTGCCTTGAGGTTAAGATAGATCCAGATCGTGATACCCAGGATAACCCCACCAAACAGATAAGCTCCAAGCACATCGGAGGCCCAGTGATCACCCAGGTAGATACGTGAAGGACCGACCGTTACGACGAAGAAAGCCGGCACAATCAATAAGAGCTTGTGCCATAAACTCTTTCCACTGAATAAGATGACTCCAAACGAGAAAAGCAAGCCAAAGAAGGCCACGTAAGACATAACGTGACCGCTGGGGAAACTCTGGCCGGTTGCAATCTGGAAAACATCAACCAGTTTCGCTGTCGGTCGGGGACGATTCACCAGGACTTTAAGAGCCACATTCAGAATACCGCTGACAATCACTTCGACGGCCATCACCGCCGCCTCCAGGCGCAGGCGTACAAACCAGAAGAATAATACGGCCAACAACACCAGACCAGAGAACAGCAAGCCAACATTCCCAAAGAAACTCACAAATGCCATCGTCCCATGCAGTATCGGATTCTGATTCTCCTGAAACTCTTTGGTAATCAGAACATCTATATTCAGGACTGGATTGACGTGAACCCACCATGCCAGGATACCAAACAGTGAGAGCTGGATAGCGTATGCTATCAGCAGCAATGTGGCACGCTTGCGCGAACGATACCAGGGAATCCGCCCCTTTTCTACCTCCCGCTCAACATTTTCCTTGGCTACCTGAACGTTTTCGGAGACCTTTTCCGCGACATTTCCAGTGGGTGAGGTCTTTTTTTCTTCAACTGGCCTCTCGTCGACCGAGTCAGTCCCCGCCTTGCGCTCACCATCTTGTTTCTCAAATTGTTGCATTTTTTGCTCCTGCGCGCCTTCGCCAGCTAATCTATGACATACTATTGAAAGACTATTCGTAATAACGAATTGAGTGGCTCGGCATAATGTGGGAAGAATATGTATATGTTAAACACGTCTTTGTCATGCAGAACGTTTCTTCAATAAAGCGGGCAAACGCCAGTAATGACCCCGGGTTTGACGACGATTGCTCGCCGCTCCGGACTGCCTGGCACCGCGCTTAACTCTACTATTCAGCCTCTAGAGCGGGCTGAATAGTAACCTATCTCTATGGATAGGATACACGCCAAAGATTACGACAAGATTAAACAGAGTATCGGGAGAGAACTTAGGATGCCACAAATAGAGATTAGAAGAGCCAGAGCAGAAGATCGTGAAGCAGTCATGGCCTTTTGCGCTAATACCTGGGAAGGAGGCGATTATATCCACCATGTCTGGGACGATTGGTTGAATAATCCAGAAGGTAGACTGCTTGTCGCCACCGCAGGAGAACAACCGGTCGGCCTGGCACATGACAATTTCCTGAATCAAGATGAGGCCTGGCTGGAAGGTCTGCGCGTTGATCCCAATTTTCGACAACATGGCATAGGCGCTCGCCTGCATCAAGCCCTGCTGATTGAAGCAATGGCGCACGGCTCATCCATTGCCCGCCTGCTTACAGAAAGCGGCAATTATAGCGCGATAAAGATCTTCGAACAAAGCTTAATGGAGCAGGTTGGAAGCTTCGTCCCTTTCCGCGCCCAGCCTCTGACCAGCCCTTCGCCACGTCAGGGAGCCGTCGAAGCTCCCACGCCGGCAACGCTTGACGATCTCGACGAGATTATCGACTACCTGGATCAATCCAATACCTTCCCGCTGACCGGAGGCCTCTATTATAAAGGCTTCACGGCCTATACCATCTCAGACAGCTTGCTCAAAGCCAAGCTGGAGGCCGGAGAAGTCTACGTGCTGCGTCGCTGGGAGCGCCTGGACGGGATTGCGCTGCTAGAAGAGCGGCAGCGGCATCAGGGAACAAAACACCTCTTCATTGGCTATATTGATGGCACAACCGAATCAATCAGCCTGATTGCCTATGCCTTAAGACAGGAAGCGGCGGCCAGGGGGCTTACATCCGTGAGCGCCAATATTCCAGATCTGATGATGATTCGCGATGCCTTTATCGGGGCAGAATATCAAACGGAGGGGAAGATTTTTGTGACGTATGAACGGGGCTTGAAGTAGGAATCGCTATAAGCTAGCCCGCAGCTTCCTTGCCTGTACTCTGCAAAATCAGCAAGGAAGCTGCATAAATGTTAGAACGTTGGCGAGGTTGTCTGCTCAGGATATTTTAGGCCCTGGAAGCGAACC